>DASXEJ010000063.1 GCA_036490175.1 Pirellulales bacterium
TTGCGAGTTCCCCGGGCGAGCGGCCAGCGCAAGCTTGCCGGCATCTCAACCGCCGAACAGGCTCTTGCCAACAGATAATTCTCTATGCCCCAGCAAATGGCTCGCGGACTGTTCATCACCGGCACGGATACGGGCGTCGGCAAGACGTATGTCACCGCATTGATCGCCCGAGCATTGAAGTCATCCGGACATCGCGTGGGGGTCTACAAACCGGTAGCGAGCGGATGCGAACCAAGCGACGACAGCCTGGTCAGCGACGACGCTTTCACTCTCTGGCAAGCGGCCGGTAAGCCAGGGAGCCTGGAGGAAGTCTGCCCGCAACGGTTTCGGGCTCCGCTGGCTCCGCACCTGGCTGCCCGAGCCGAAGACCGATCGGTCGACGCCGCCCTGCTTCGCTCGGGCTTGGACGTGTGGCTGGCCAGCAGCGACATCGTCCTCGTCGAGGGAGTGGGTGGGCTGATGTCGCCGGTCAGCGACGACGACTACGTGGCCGACTTGGCCTGCGAATTCGGCTTTCCGCTACTGGTCATCAGCCGCGACGCCCTGGGAACGATCCACCAAACGCTCACCACGCTGATTACCGCGGCCACGATCGAAGCGGGGCTCAACGTGGCGGGCATCATTCTCAACGAACTCCCTTCATCGGCCGGCGACCCGAGCATTGCCCGCAACCGGGCCGAACTCGAAGCCCGAGCGGTCGCCCCCGTGCTGGCCAAAGTCGGTCCCCACGCCGAGGAGTTCGCCGAACAGGTCGACTGGTTCGAGCTGGCGCGAGCCAGGGCAACGAGATAAACAGGAAGTCGGAAATAAACGCAAATGGACGAGAATGGGAAGTGATTCGATCCATTTTCGGTACCAGTTCCTCGTCGGCAAAACCGGCTGCCTTATTCCCGTGTATTTCCGTTCATTTCCGGCCGGTCCTCAGGACGATTGCAAAGTCAGAGTGGGGCGAATCCGAGGGCCTTGAGCGCAACGCTTGGATTTTCTCCGAGCCAGTCGGCCCGACGACAGAGGGGCTGAGATCGCCTGCCTGGCGGCGGAAGCTGAGCGGACAGCAGCCGCAAGACGTCCAGCGCCGCCGAGGTCAGCATCGCCAGACGGGTGCCGAGTCCGGGACGTTGGCACCAATGACGGTCCTCGTCCCACCAGCGATCCTTGAGAAAGTGCAGGCAGTTCTCGATCCGCCAATGTCCGCGGACATAGTTCAAGAGTTGGGTCGGAGTGACCCGATCGGGATCGAGACTGGTGACGAAGTACCTTATGTCATGACTAACAAGTTGCCCGTCCCGGGTTGTGACCAAACGGTCCACACGCAGCGCGATGCGGCACCCTGGGAAGGCGAGTTGATCTCGATAGTACGCGCAGTCTTCCAGGTCGCACCACAGGCGACGAGTTTCGCGGCGTCCCCCTTTTTTTCGGTCGTTTCCGCGTCGGCCGGACGTGTGGCAGCCTGGGCGAAGCTGGTCACCAGCGCCTCGTGCAGATCGCCTTGATTCTTCTTCACCTGCAACAGGTAGTCGCAAGGGCCTCGTGACAGAATGTCGGCCAGGTGGCGTTGCGTATAGATCGCGTCGCCGGTCAGCAAACGCAGCATCGGAAACTCACGGAGCAGTTCGTCCCAGTGGTTCAACAACACGTGAGGCTCGTTGGTCTTTTCAGCTTGCACTGCCCACTGCGCCAGCACCAACTTGGCGCGATGCGCAAAGACACTGAGGATTTGCACCGGTCGACCATCCTCATGGCTTTGGCAGGCGGTTTTCGCATCCACCGCGGCCACGCTTAACTCGTGCGGATCTTGCACCACGGTCACCAGCCAACGCCCAAAGGCTTGCTGAAAATCCGCGAGTGTGAAGCGTGCCAAGACCCGGCTGAGCGTAGTCGCATGCGGCGGCTGCAAAGAATCAAATCCCAACGGTTCTTGGAGTTCCGCCCAGTGGCGAGTGGCCCAGTCGTGCAGTCGAGCCAATTCACGAATGCGAGCCAGCAGCCCTAGAAAGACCAGGGCCAGCATGCCCGAGAAGGGATGCCGCACGCCCCGCTTGCAACGCGGGTCGGGAATTTGGGAAAAGACATCCGCCAACGACCGCAAAGTCTTCGTATCCATGCGCAGGCCTCCATGATTGAGACCTGCTCCCTGGTCCAGAATCCATCCCGAGGACCAACTCCTCGCCAATACTACGCACGACGAACGGATTTGGATCGAGGAAAGGACTTTGCAATCGTCCTGCCCCTCCCGGCCCCGAATCGTCAGCTACGGATTTCGTTTGACACGGGCATTCGGTTCCTGGGCCGCGCGGCGCTTCACAAGCCGGCAATCCATCGCGTATAATCAACAGTTTGCAGCCGCGCCGGTTTTCTGGAACCTCCCAGGGCAGCGGTCGCCGCACTGTCGTCGCCGGATGGATCAAAGAATTTCATGGCTGAAAACGAAAAGAAAAGTCACTGGTCGGACCTGGCTCAGGAACTGGGCACGCCGGTTCCCGCCGCCGAATCGAAGCGGCCGGCAATCGTGCCGCCCGCGAAGGCCGCCGAACGCAAACGGGCCGAAGCCCCTACGCCGCCGGCAAAGCCGAAGTCCACTTGGTCGGATGTCGCGGCGATGCTGGGAATTAGTGCGCCCGCGCGAGCCAAGGCTGCGGTTCAATTCAAGGCAGCCGTCCAATCGCAACCGGCGATTCC
>DASXEJ010000064.1 GCA_036490175.1 Pirellulales bacterium
CTTAGTCGAGGGCATGCATCCCGACTGGTCCATCGACGACAAACAATTGCTTGTGACCAATGACAATGTCGCTTGGGTTGTTAACATTGACGGGAGCGGCAGTAAAAATGTCGGCTCAGGTGTCGGTCGATTCAACCCAGACGGCAGCGAGATCATTTTTGTTATGTCGAGGAAAACCGACCTAACGATGCTCGACTCCGGAACCGGCACGGAACGCACGTTAAATCTTCCGCTGATGCCGAGACGCGACCTGGTCGCTTGGTCGCCCGACGGGAAATCTCTCGCCATCTTTGGCAATATAAAAGGTCGTACCCGCGAGCCAGACAAACTACTAATCGTCGGTGCGACGGGCGAGATTTCCCGAGTTCGTCTCGATGTAACAAAACCAAGCGGGCTCAGCTATTCCCCCGATGGCAAGCAGCTAGTTTTCAGCACGGACGGTCGCATTCTAGTGGTCGATGTCGACGCGGATACTCCGCCGCGCGTGCTGCAAATGCAGAGTGGGTGGATCGATGCTCCCCACTTTTCCCCCGACGGGAATCGTATCGTGTTCTCGTGCTCTCGCACAAAGTAGATCGAGTCGGCTCGTGGACGACGCCACGATCGTTGCCGATTGGCAAGGCATGCCGGGCAAAGACGAGAATTGCTATTCAGCTATGCGCAGGGCGCCAGTGACCATGCCCCAGTCTAACCGCGATCTGACGGTGCTTTGAATCCAGTTACGATCTATCCACTATTGCGATTCTTGCTAAACGCCCGCCTTTGGAATGAATACAATGAGTCCGTTGTTCAATTCGTGCAGTTGAGCAACGCGACAGAAGGGTGTTGCGAGGCGCTGGCACTCGAGCGGCCATCCGGCTTGCCCAACATTGCATCCCAGACCCTGCTTGCGGTTGTCGATGGTGTGACCCGGGTTGGCCCCGTACGTGTGCCGATGACCTTCGCATTCGCCGGGGCTATCTCCATTCGAAGGAGAATCGAAATGCTCGCCCTAGGTCGGAATCGTTATCGCATTTTGCTCTTTGGCTGGATCGCGCTGGCCGTCACAGCAACGACGCTAGTGCTTGAACCGGTTCGGGCGCAACAAAACAAATCGGAGCTAGACAGGGAGGCGAAGATCACGGCCACCAAGCCGCAGTTGAAGGCCTTCACGCTCGTGCAGCCGTTTGTCGGACAAATCCAAGCGCAGCGGGACGTCAAAGTCCGTGCCCTAGTTCGAGGTCGGCTCGCGGAGATCGCGGTCAAGGAGGGGCAACACGTGAAAGAGGGGGATGTGTTGTTCAAAACCATCATTCCTACTCCCACGCCTTTTCGGACCAACGGGCAGTGGTTCTGGATTATCCCCGTCGAGTATCAGACCAAGGGGCAGCCGATACGAGCCGGATCGAAGTTCGATATATACAAAGCGCCCTTTGATGGCACCGTCGGCCGTCTGCAGCACAAACCGGGCAGCATGGTCGAAGAGGGCGAAATCCTCACGACGTTGTCAGATGATTCCGTGATGCAGGTTTATTTCAAGGTCACAAAGGAACAATTCCTCGATGTCGTGGCCGAGCACATGCGGTCTCTAGACCAACGGCAAGTTGAACTCGTATTGTCGGAGGGCAAAAACTTCGACCAGATCGGCAAGATGGCCAAGATCGAGCACGACTTCAACGACGAGCCGCGAAACTTCACCTTTCGTGCAGACTTTTCCAACCCGGACCGAGTTCTGCGTCACGGTCAGACTTGCACCGTGTTCATCCGCCAAGTACCGCGAGACGTCCTTGTCATCCCGCAGAAGGCTACCTGCGAAGTTCGTCAAAAGCGTTACGTCTACGTGATCGATCAGGACGATGTGGCGCATCAGCGCGAGGTCGTCATCCAATACGAGCTGGGAGACCTTTTCGTCGTTAGGTCGGGTGTTAGTGTCGATGACAAAATCGTGCTCGATGGGATCGGACAAGTGCTTGACGGGGAAAAGGTTGACTACGAAGAGCGTTAATCCAAGATGGTTATCGCCAGCCTGATCACCATTGAGAGGTAATGTTGTGGCTCTCGACCTACGGACACCGAATCGGACCTCTCGGCTTTCGAGTTACATGGTCGTGGCGATTTACGATCGACGGCACGACTAGCGCGCCGTGAAAACTCCTGGGCCGGCCAAGGCGGCAATGCCTAGATCGTATGTCGCAGGGGGCTTGACGACCTGGCTGCGCAGGAATAGCAGATCACCGGCACCATCGGTTGGTGCGAGGAAAACTGGGACGAGCTTAGAACTCCACCTTCTCGCCGTCGCGAACGCGTCGGATTCCGTCGACCACGATCTTATCGTCAACACCGACCCCCGTATTGATGACAAAGATGTCGTCGACCTCATTCTGGATGCCAATCTCGCGCTGATGCGCCACATTGTCTTTGTCGACGACGAACACGTACCGCTTGTTGAGCACCTCGAAAGTCGCCCGTTGAGGGATGACGATAGCGTCTTTCAGTACACGATGGATCAACACCGTGCCTGATTGACCGTGACGCAACAGGCGGTTCGGGTTCGGAAAATCTGCGCGGTAGGGGATGGCTCCGGTCTCGTCGTTGAAGTCGGCCTCGATCGCGCCAAGCTTGCCGACCTGCGAAAACTTTTTACCGTTGGCCAGCACCAGTTCGATTTGTCGATCCTCGTTATGCTGATCCGGATCGGCCATGTCTTCCAAGTAACGGGCTTCGGGGACGTTGAAATAGACCCACATCACGCTGTTGTCGGACATGGTTGTAAGGACGTCCCCCTCCTGCACCAGGCTACCCCCCTGGACGCGTAGCCGGTCGATGATGCCGTCAAACGGCGCTTTCACGGTGGCAAAGTCCAATTCGGCCTTCGCCAGGTCTGCGTTGGCCTGGGCCATATCCAGCTCGACCTTGCGCAGGTCCACCTCATCCTGAGAAACCACTTTGTCGTCGGCCAGCTTCTGGGTGTACTTCAATTGCAGCTGCGCGAGCTTGGCCTCGGCGTTCTTGGCATCTACCTTTTTCTGGTAAAGAATCGGCCTGACATTGAACAGCCGATCGCCCTTCTTCACCGCCTGCCCCTCCTTGAGCGGGACCGACTCGATATAGCCCTTTTCCAAGGCGCGAACTTGGATGTGGCGGTGCGAGTGGATCTTAGCGACGTATTGCTGGCTGACATCGACAGTCTTCGACTGAGGGTTGGCAATTACGACCTTTGGGGACTCGTCGAGTTCCACAACCATGTCGACTTCTTTGCCTTTGCCAAGATCCTGGCGAGTTTCGGCGTGCTGCTCGACCTGCGCCTCGGCGGTTGGTGCGATGGTTTCTGCTTGCCGCGGGCTTGAGGGCCCTTGGGCGACGAGTTGCCAGGGCACCATGGCAATCGCGGCGATCATCGACAGCAGACAGGCGGCAATCGTCACATAGCGCGCGGAAAAGGGTCTTACGCGGGCCATTGTTAGTATCCTCCGTTCGAGGTTGCGATACGATCCCAACACGCCAACAGCCGCATGTCCGGAATTGGATTCCATCGAGAACAGGGCAGATAACTTCACCAGCAGGCGGCCATAGGCGGCCGGATCCGTGGCGCATCGCTGGATCAGCAGCTCGTCGCAGGCTGCTTCTTGGACTTCCGACCAACGTCGAACCATGGCCCAAACCAGCGGGTGAAAGTAAAACAACCAGGTGGCCACGGTGGGCAGCCAATTCCACACCAAGTCGTGGCGTTTGAGATGCGCCAACTCATGTGCGAGCATCATGCGAAGTTCATGGTCAGTGAACGCTGTGTCACTTTTCTCGGGCAGGATGATCGATGGCCGCCAAACGCCGACCAATAGTGGACTTTCAACCTGGGATGAGAATTGCAGCCGAGGCAATCGCCGTATTCCCAAGCGGACGCCTTCCTCTTGGAAAATCCGGAGCAAATGATCCGTCGCGCTGATTCCTTGCCCCTGCACAAGCTGACGAATTGAACGCCACTGTTGCGCGGTTCGCCCGATGCAGTACACAACGCCAAGCAGCCAAACAGGCAGGAGCAGAATGGGCCATGAAACAACGATTCGCGCCGATTCAGGCGCCGGTCCAGGCGCAGGTTCCGGTTGTGGTCGCGGGAGGGAATCGCGCTCCTCAGCCACAACACGAGAAGCCGCCTCCGGCATTGGCATGACCTGCGACACCGTCTGGCCGGCAGGTAGAACGCCCGTGTCTACCGGCAGAAATGCCAACTCGACTGGCGGAATCCAAAACAGAGCCACCAGCAGCTTCAGGCAGGCCAGGCGCCACACCCAGCAAACGACACGCGGCGAAAGAAAAGTACACCAGCGGTGGATCGCACCGGCTGCCGCAATCGCGATGGCCCCCTGCCAGGCGGCCCGCCACAGGCTGGCTCCCCATAGCTCAGCGAATTGGTCCAACATGTGGATCATCGCTCGTCCCTTTATTCACGCGACTCGATGCGTTTGAGCAGTTGTTCCAGCTTGCGAGCTTCTTCGGCGGTCAGCAACGATGATTGGCTGAGATAGGCGAAAAAAGGAGACACCGAACCCCCGAGCGACTCGTCCACGAAATCTGCGACCAGGCGACAAAGAAACTCTGCCTTGGACGCGGTGGGCGTGTATCTGTGCACACCTTTGACTTTGCGGCGCGCCAAATAGCCCTTTGTGCGGAGCCGCTCCATCGTCGTCAGCAGGGTTGTACGCGCGCGTCCTGACGTTTCGGCAAAATGGTCGGCTACTTCTCGAACCGTAATCGGATGATGGTCGGCCACGTACTGCAGGACATCGAGTTCGAGATGACCCAGGGGCTCTTTCGGTCGCGTCATGCCGCCATGCTCCTGTTGGTGCCACACGGCCAAAGTACCAGAGACTATCGCAATAGTCAATATCCGGCGATTCGGCTCGGGCGCGGCATTTGGATAAAACCAACGGTGTCCGGACCGCTCTGCTCCGCTCGACCCTCTCGAAACTGAACTCGGTAACCGCAGTACAGCCCCACTGGTGTTCGCTATGCCAGGGCAGAAGACATGTGAGGGCAACTGCTGGCAAATTGCCACGCACGTCAATTGAGCGGCACCGGAAATGCAGCCAACGGCGGGTCCGTCACAATCGTCGACACGGGATTCGCCGGAAGCGCCGACGCCATCCTACAGGGAATCGCGGCATGCGGTCGTCGCTGCTAAGACATCCGCGCAATCCTCATGACCCATTGTCACTGCGATCATGCCGGCAGCCTGGCCGCCCTCCAAGCCGGCGCAAACGCGACGACGACGACGGTTGCATGCGTCAACTTGGTCCCACTGATGATCGGCGCCCGAGGGCGCGACGACGTCCGAGACTTCTACGCGACACATTTCGTTTCACAGTTGCTGCCCGACGTCAAGGTAGTTAACGTTTCGCGCGCGATCGACGAAGGAGGAGTCGTCGATGAGGTGAACCAGACGCAACCGATGAACGATCTCATGCACCTCGCATCGAACAGAACCCCATAAAACTCAGGTCGGTGCGGTTGCTGCTGACGAACCTTCCGATATGCCCGCTGGCGACCGCCATGGTATGGTGGAAGACAAATGGAGTAACATATGGCAAATCGCTACGCTCCGAGGGACCGTGACATCGCCAGGCCCCGTCGACGTGACTAATGCGGACAAGCTGGCGACTTGACTAAAATAACGGCTGCTGAACAAACACTCTTCGGCTACCTGCGAGGAGGCTGGCGAACATGAACCTACAAAGAATTGCGATCAGCCCCGGGGACGGGCGCTCCGTTTCACTCGGCGGGATGGAAGTCGTTTTCAAAGTTTCAGGAGCAGACACCGGAGGTGCCTTCGCGATCGTCGAGCACCCCATCGATCCAGGGCGCCTGGTGCTACCACACGTCCACGTGCGTGAGGACGAATATTCTTACGTACTACAAGGCACGATCGGTGCCCGAGTCGGCGATCAGGAAGTCATTGCGGGACCCGGCAGTTATCTCTTCAAGCCGCGGGGGTTCATGCACACATTCTGGAACGCCGGTCCTGAGCCGGCGCGACTGCTTGAGATCATCTCGCCAGCAGGCTTTGAACGCTATTTCGCCGAACTTGCAGAGGCAGGAGACCCAGACGTCAGACAAGAATTGGCAATAAAGTATGCTGTGACCTACTCGTCCGATTGGGTCGAGGAACTTGCATCCCGATACAAACTGAGATTACTGGGGGATTGATCGAAAAACGTCTCTAGGTGTTGGGTCGGCGTACGCTTCCCGCGTAGCCCGACGTCCCGGCTCTGGCTGCGACCAGCCGCTGAGACCGTTTTACTTCTAAGCCCTCTCCGCAAGTGCCGGCGCAATCACCAGCGGCCGAAATGCGCGCCGCCATCGACGTACAGGGCGTGACCCGTGACCGTCGCGGCGTCGTTCAATTACATGACCGCATCCGTGATATCGTTGAGGGTCAAAACCCGTCCCATTGGCTACAAGCTTTCGCCTCATCGAATTTGCTCTGGCTCGACGTGAACGCAGCCACATCGCAGCCGTACGCGGCTGCGAATTACACAGCCATTTGCCCCAGCCACCGATGCTGATAATGCCCACCCGGGCGGTCGGCTTGACGAACGTTTCGAGTGGGGCGAAGACAGTGATGCCCTCGCACAGCAGTGGCCCGGCTTCGGCAAAGTTCAGCATTTTTGGCAGCGGGATGACCCAGGCCCAATGCGCGCGGATGTGGGTGGCGAACCCACCCGCGATGTCCGAAGATGGTTGGCTGCACCTGTGGGCAGATCAATGGTTTCGAACACCATCGACTGTTTCGCCCACTTCGCAAACCATGCCTTACGATGGATTTCGTGCTCCATTCTAGAGTTTCCATAGGGTTAAACGGCGGAAAGAGCCGACTGTTTCTCTTTCAATTCGACGGTCGGTGCATCGCGACTTTGGCTTGATATAGACATGTGTTTTCCTCCTATTCATTGTTCTCATCACGGCATGATCAAGGGCGACGGCCCGAACGATGTTTGTCCAACGCACGATCGAGGTTAAACGCGGCGCTGATCAGCGCCAGGTGCGTAAAGGCCTGCGGGAAGTTCCCCAGCGCTTCGCCGCTGGCGCCGGTTTGCTCGGAATAAAGGCCCAGGTGATTGGCATATCCAAGCACTTGCTCGAACATGAGTCGGGCATCTTCCAGCCTTTGCGTGTCCGTCTGGCCTGCGCGCGTTAGCGCTTCGACGAGCCAGAACGAGCACATGTTGAACGTACCTTCGCGACCCCCCAGGTCGTCGAGAGCCACATTGGGATCGTAGCGGTACACTAAACCATCGGCAGCCAGGCCGCCCACGGCGACCGACCGCCGAATGGCGTCGATCGTCTTCAACATGCGCGGATCGCTGGGGGCCATGAAGAACACCAGCGGCATCAGCAACGTCGAAGCGTCCAGCGCGTCGGACCCGTAGGATTGCACGAATGCCTTGCGATCCGTGTTCCATCCCTGCGACATGACCTGTTCGTAAATCTCGTCGCGCTCCTTTAACCAGCGTGCGCGGTCCGCCGGAAATGAACGTTTGTCGGCCAGTCGCAGACCGCGGTCCAGCGCTACCCAACACATCAGTTTTGAGTAAACGAACTGCCGCGCGCCGCCGCGCACTTCCCAAATGCCATCATCCTCTCGCCGCCAATTCTCGCAGAGCCAGTCGACCAGGCGTCGCAATCGGCGCCAACTCTCATAGCCGATAGGTTCGACATACTTGTTGTGCAAATAAGCGGCATCCATCAACTTGCCATAGATATCGAGTTGCAGCTGACGATGGGCTGCGTTGCCAATCCGTACGGGCGCCGAACCTCGATATCCCTCCAGGTGGTCGAGAGTCTGCTCCGTAAGATCGGCCCGCCCGTCGATGCCGTACATCAGTTGCAATGGTCCAGGACCATTGCTGTCGGCTTCTTGCCAGCGATCTTCCAACCAGTCTTTGAAGTGAGCTGCCTCCTCGGTAAACCCAATGCGCAAGAGTGCGTACAGCGTAAAGGCCGCGTCACGGATCCAGGTATAGCGATAGTCCCAGTTGCGTTGTCCCCCGATCGACTCCGGCAGGCTGCAAGTGGGAGCCGCCACGATAGCACCGGTCGGCTCAAAGCACAGTAGTTTCAGTGTCAATGCAGAACGCTGCACAATTTCTCGCCAGCGACCCGCATAAGTGCACTTGGAAAGCCATCGCCGCCAGAATTCGACGGTGGCGCGAAAAAGGTCCTCCGCCTGCCCACCTTCCGGACCGCGCGTCAGTGGATCGTCGGCGGCCAGGCTGCGCAATACGAACGCAACGCTCTCGCCCTCGCCTAGCGTAAAATCGGCGACTACGCCCCCAGCGATCCGATCGAGGCGCACCGGCGACGCCAGTCCCAGCCTAAGACGAGGACCGTCGAAGTGGGCGCCGTGTTCGCCGAGATGTATTTCAGGCGGTGCTCGGGCATAGTCGAATGCTGGACTACATTCCAAATGGAACGACACCCTGCCCCGGACGACGCGCACCCGACGCACAAGTTGATCCGACGAGTCTCCCAAACCGTTGACTGGCATGTAATCCTCGACCTCACCAATTCCGTCCGCGTGCAAGAATCGTGTGATGAGGATATTGGTGTCCGGCCAATAGAATTGCTTATTGCGAAAGTCATCGCCGGAAGGAGCGATGCGAAACCGACCGCCCTTCCGAAAGTCGAGCACAGCGGCGAAGACGCTCGGCGAGTCAAAATGCGGCAGACAAAGCCAATCGATCGAACCATCCATGCCGACCAGGGCCGCAGTCCGCATGTTACCGATGATTCCATAGCTCTCAATTGGTCGGTAATTCGGCGCCATTTGACCAGGCCCCCATTCTCAGGATTCGACACCGCTTTATTGGCCAACAATTGACGGTAACCTTCCAACAGTTTGCCGGAAAGTCAAATCCTTGCAGCAAGGCGTGTGCCAATTTCAGAGTTCGGGCGCGCGGAACGCTCTGATTCGCCGCGTCGTGCGCGGCAGTATCGCACGACGAGAGTGGCGTCGAGCGGATAGACAACGTTCGCGGTGCCCGTGGTTGAACGACTTTGTCGATGCTTTCTGGCGGGGTTTGCGGAGAGCGCATGAAAATGCCGCCGTTGTCGGTGAAGCGGAAGCGGCGGTCTGAGTCAAACAGACTTCTCCCGGTATTGCGGACCGAGCGAGGATCGTCCTCCCCGCCACTGCTTCCCCGAACAGCCAAGCCGCGATGATAACGACGGAACATGAAAAAAACATGAAAAGGCCGCCGGGCGGTGGTGTTTCCGTGGTACCTGGCGCGACGCGGCGAGGTCGGCGATTCTTGGGGGGGCGGTTTGGCTTAGCAGGCACCGTCGACCGGCTTGGACGCCGATACATGCTTGTCGCGTTGGTGCAGCCCAATGCAGTCCATCGCCCGCACAAGCGCCTCTTCGAGGGTGTCGCCACGCAGGCTGAAACCGGTTAGCTCGTGGCAGTCAATGCACAGCCATTCAACGAAGTAGCGCCCGTCGAAATGTCGCTCCGTAATTCGATACGAAACGCCATCAACGTCGAAGAAGCGCACAATAACATCCTGATCCGCCATGCAGTTTTCCCCGAAAAACGGCGAATCAATCACAATAACAAACGGCTCGCCGAGCAAAGGCATCACCCAAAACCCGACGAGCTATGGCGCGGGAGTCGCTAAACACCGGACGCCGTAAGCAATCCGCCGATGAGATGCAGATGCTGACAGCGCATAAAAAAGGGGCGTCAGACGGGCTCGGACTGACGCCCCTTGGAGCGGGCCGCGGGAAATCGCAACCGCCGGCGGCTCTCGGGTCTGTGCTCGGTTACACGCACCCACCGAGCAGCGATCGTTTAGCTGGCATCGACCAACGCTGTCAACTGTTGTTCAAAAAACGTGCGCGCTGGTCATTGAATGAACAGGGTACTGGCAGAATTCGTTGCACGCGCGAGTCCATGTTGGCCGATTCTCAAGTTGAGCCGATTGGGGCGTTCCGGTACTCGCTCGTCGAGAGAGGTCTTTCTGTGCTCAGAGCCAACTCGCATAGGAACAATCTGATTTGCCTGTGGCGCTTCGGAGCGCGCAGGCTATTCGTCAGGAGTTCCCCGAGGTGCCACCGCTGGTCGAGCCTATACGCATTCCCCAGGGCTCGTGCGCGCGAGGAGCTAGATAGACTCTGGGATGCGATCGACGGCTTGCCCGGAAAGGTCGGCAGCGTTCCGGCTCGGCTCTTGTGGAAAGCCCTGCATCTGGTGATATTCTTCACCGGGGAGCGAATCGGCGCCATTCTGCAGATTGAATGGCGAGACGTCGACCTAAACGGCGGCTGGCTCGTGTGTCGCGCCGAGACGCGCAAGTTCGGGGCGGCCGACAAGGCAAAGCGTTTTCCGGCAGCCGTCGTCGATTCGCTCCAGTTTATCGTCGCGCCAGAGCGCAAGCTTATCTTCGAATTGCCCTACACGGTGTCAAACTTGTATCTGCGATCGGCAGCGAGCCATCTTAAACCAGTTGGGGGCGATCCTCAGGCGTTGCTCGGTCATGCTGATGCGCGCACGACCGCGGGTTACATCGACCCCAGGATATGCCCACCACCACAAGTCGCGGACCTGGTGTTCGTCCCCGGGGGTGCAGCATGACGTTTGAAAGCCGGCCCTGGCCGCTCCGGTCGGTGAATCTGGGATGAGTTATATAGCAGGAGATGTGCTCACTTCCGTGAGTACGAGCAGCCCAACAGGCGCCGAAAGGACTCGGCGCTTGCGGGGTGCATTAAGTGAATCGCCATTTAAGCGAATTGTTGGCCGGGAGATGCGTGGCAGACTTCGGGACCTTCGAGGAGTTCTTGTGGTCAGTGCACTGCGGGTGAACGCCGGAGGCCGAATAGGAGGACATTCCACAGATTGGGCATTTGCGCCGAGGAATTGGCTTAGACAGCGGTAGTGGTTTGAGCGGAGAGCTGGTCATTATGCTCCTTTAGGTGTGGTAGCCATTATACAGTAACGAGAGGGCCCCATAGGGGGGCAAAGGCATGACAGTCCAAATCAACGAACTAGCCAATCTGCCGCACCGCGACGGCCAGCTTGTGCTCCAGGCCCAGCGGGAAGACCTCGAGGTGAAGATCATGGGCGAGCAGGGCACCTACTGGATCTAAGGCTCAGTGAAGGAACCGTCCAGAGGCGGGTGGACCCGATTCGCGGCGCCGCGGGCAGGCGAGCGCACGCGACGCTCAACGTCACGAGGCTCGATGCTCCGACCTTGCAGCGCAAGATGCGGCACAAGGCGCTCTCGACGACGCTGGGCTACATCAGCCTAGCGAACCAGATGCAGGAGTCCGCGGCGGACGTGTTCGTGCCCGAGGTCTTGCACTCCAAAAAGGTCCAAGCGTGATCGCGTATGGAGTGCATAAGGAGTGCGCGCCATTCCACCAGCCACACGAAATCGTCGTAACTCAGTGGCCGACGCGGGGATCGAACCCGCACACCGGTTACCCGATACGGGATTTTAAGTGTTGTGAATGGCGATCAGAAGGTGCGCGGATTTTGGTGGACACTTGGCCGGATATGACTGGTATTCTCGGGCGAATCGCAACTTCGCTTTGCCAGTCTGCCCGGACGATGATCGGAACCTGGATCGTTGGTTCTGTGTCGGATTTGTGTCGGAATTTCAATCCGATTCTCTCGCGCACGCCGAATCACAAAATTGTCCATTTTTGCGAGTCTCACGCACACATTAGTAAATGACACTAAACCGTCGTTTCCGCTCCGACGGTCGGGCTGAAGGGCATGGCCTGCAGGACCATGGTATGGTGCGTCGAACGTACAAAGGGGCTTCATGAACGAGGCGCGGACTTGAGTCCGCATCGGTCTGTGCGCGCAACGGGGGCCACGCTTGCCAGCCTCGGGCGAGCATCTGGCAGGGGGTCGCCAGAAATCGCTGCGCAAATTGAGTTGACTTCTTGAACAAGTTATCATGCCGGGCGTGGCGTGGCTCAGCCTGCCGAACGGTTTCCGGCTTCTAAGCACGAGGTGGGCTCATGGCGATAGCGATCTTGATGTCCCGCGCATTTGCAAGGAGCACGGGTGACGTGGATTGCAGGCTCGCCCAGCGACGAAGACAGGTCGCCCTATTGACGGTCGTGGTGCTGCTGTTCGACCTCGTCACTAACCAGTCTTCCCATTCGCGTGCAGCTGAGCCCGAGCTTCCGGCGGCCCGTTTCCTCTTAACCTGGGGGAAAGAAGGAACAGAGCCCGGTGAGTTCCATTTCCCGATTGGGATCGCCATCAATCCGGCGGACGAAATCTTGATCACGGACCATTACAACAATCGCGTGCAACGATTCGACCGCGCGGGCAAGCTCTTGGGTCACTTTGCCGTCCTGCCGAATCCGGGCGGCATCGCGCTAGACAAGTCGGGAAACGTCTACCTCAGCCATTTTCCAACTGCGGTCGGTCGCAAGGAAGTCAACCCCGACCGCCTCACTGTCTACAGTCCCGAGGGCAAGTTGCTTCACGAGTGGGGCAAAACCGGCACCGGCCCGGGTGAGTTCAGTTATCCGGGCGGGATGGCAATTGCGCAGGACGGCCGCGTGTATGTAGCCGATCAAACGAACCATCGCGTGCAAGTACTGGACCCGGACGGGCGATTCTTATTTGCGTGGGGGAAACACGGCTCAAAAGCCGGCGAGTTCAGTGGAAACTCCCTCGCTATTTCGCGGGCTGGGCCAAATTTCGTGACGCTCGATAAGGATGGCAATGTGTACACGACGGAAGGCATGGAGGGCCGTATTCAAAAGTTTAAGCCGGATGGCACCTTCCTTTCGGCCTTCGGAGACCTTGAGGATCGCCCAGGTAGCTTTGGCCGTGATTTTGAAACCTATGGAGAAATGCACGGACCGATCGCCATCTGCCGCGACCGCGAAGACCGACTGTGGATCAGTGCCGCCGGCGGCCGGGTTCAGCAATTCACTAGCGACGGCCGCTACCTGCGCGGCTTCGGCGAACAACAGGGGAGCGAACCGGGCCAATTCCTGGCCCCTCACGGTCTGGCGATCGACAGTCACGGACATCTGTACATCGTCGACGCCTACAATCACCGCATACAGAAGTTCGACGTCGGACAGCTATAGCGCCGGAGCCGCTTTCGGCCGCGGCGCGACGCAAGGCGACACAGAATCCAGTGAGTTTCTGACGCCGTCCGCAAGCGTCATCAATGGGTCCATTTCTCGGAAGTCCCATCAAAGGTTTGACTTGGTGACACTGCCGCTTTGCAGGTGGGGCTACGGAAAGGAAAAAGCCCCGCCAGACCAGCTTCGTCGGGCGAGGTTGCCGAGTTTCGAGTTGCATGACCGAAGCGCCTCAGACCTGTGGGTAACTCTTCCGCAGGGTGACCAGTCCGAGGCCGGCCAAAGCGGCGAAGCCGAGAACGAGCGCCGATGGCTCAGGCACAACCACCCCCGTGCCATAAGCGATCAGGTCGCTGTTGCCGTGGTAGACCCCGTCAAAGCTGACAAACAAGTGCTGACCCGTGTTGTCGACGATCATATTCGAACCGCTGTCGGCGGCGTCAAATTGTCCTACTCGCGCGGAAGTCGCGGTATCGTAGACATCGACCGCCGTTGGATAAACTGAGTGCAACGCATAGGCGAGCTTGCCGTCCGGGCTGAACGCCAAAGCATTAGGATACGCGCCAGTTGGAAAGATGTTCTTTAGCGTCATTCCTTGCGTGAGGAAATTTGGGATCTGGTAACCTCCGTCACCGTATCCGCAGACATAGGCGACCATCGATCCATCCTTGCTGATCGCAAGTTGTTGACCATTTTCCCCGATGTCGCCAGCGTTGTGAAAGAGCACATTTGGCGTGGTGGTCGATACGTCGACTTTATAAAGATCGCCCGGCGAAAGCCCGTACGTTGCGTAATAAAGAGTGGAATGGTCTGGACTGGTTTTCAAGTCACCACTGTAGGCATCGTTCAGCACCGGAGGACCGACTATTTGTCCCGAGCTTGCGTCGATTTGGTCAACCCGTTGGAAGGTACTTCCGTCGACGACAAACAGCCGGTTGTTCAGGCCGGTCGCCACGGCATCAACGGGGCTCCCGACCTGGACGCTTGGCAAGAACGTCTGGCCTACGGTGTCCAATACAGTCAAGGAATTCGACACCCCGCCGGCGATATACAGTTTGCCGTCGTCGGCCGAGAGGGACATCCCATAACTGGGAAACGCGATCGGTAGGAATTTAACGATGTTAAGCGTCGTGGTGTTGATGATCTCAAGGCCGCTGTTGGTCGAAGCGTATAGCAGTGGTCGATTCGGGTCGAGAAGCAGTCCGTTAGCGTGGAAGCTAAAGTCTTTCTCCACGGCGCCAAGCTGCGCGGCGAGGCTGCCGTGCTGCCCTAGGCAAAGCCAAACAATGCCGCCCAGAACCGAAAGCAATTGATGGCGCATCATAATAACCCCTGTTGATTGTTGATCCGAAATTTCCCATATGGGTCAAGTCTGGAACCGAGCGACGCTCGGACTGGCCACGATTGTGATCAAGGAAATCGCTACGCCTGATCGATGATCAGGCAGCAAAGAAGGCAATAGCGGATTGCAATAGCGTTTCCTAAGGACTTGCAGATCTGCCAGCCTCGCAGTCGGTGGCGAGGGCGAACAAACTCGCACGATTGTCGTCAGCGCGACGAACGAAATCAAACGTTTTTGCCCACCGACCCCAAGAATACATAAGATTTCTGAGGAAATAAGATGCCGGGTCGGCGGCTCGGTTTGCGTGGCAGGATTTGAACTCGGTGTCGCAAATCGTTCGATTTCTGGCTCGTCTCGGAAACCGAAAATCGATCGTTTTCTCGGACTCTCGTCGAAGGTTTTACATCGAGACTGCGGCTTTGATCATTTACAATGCGCCCGATGGGCGTCTCGGGTGCAATCCATTGTTCAGGGGTTTCGCCGCCGATGAACGTGTATCCGTCGTTCCAGAATCGGCTTAAATCGTTGCCAAGTTAACGTCCTTAGCCCCAGGCGCCGGCCGCATGAGCAGCACGTCGGTTGAGCAAACCGAAACGACCGCGCAGGACGGATCCGAATCCGCCGGGACGCCTCCGTCTGACACGCGGCGGTCGGCCGCCGGCGACCGTTTGTATCGAGTCGTTTGGCGGTGGCACTTCTATGCCGGAATGATCATCTCGCTGCCGCTGGTCGTGGTGTCTGCCACCGGCGCGCTCTGGATCTTCAAAGATGAGCTGGAAGGGGTACTCCACCCCGGGGTCCTTTACGTCGAGCCGGCTGCCGAGCACGCCACGTTCGAGCAGCAACTGGCAGCGGCGCGTGCCGCCGTCGGCCCTGCGTATCAAATCGGGACGATGCAGGTGTTCATGAACCCCAAGCGCGCCACCGAACTGGCGATGGGAGGCCAAAAGTTTCAAATGGGTTACGTCGATCCCTATCGGGGCCACTACCTGGGCTCCGTCGAGAAGGGGGGCTTTTCCGATATCGTGCTCACGCTGCACCGGAACCTGTTCCTGGGCACCACGGGCCGGATCGTCGTCGAGCTCACCACCTGCTGGGCGATCGTGCTGGTGGCGACGGGAATCTATCTGTGGTGGCCGCAAAAAGCGAACCAGGTGTGGGGCGTGTGGCTGCCGCGATTGCGGGCAAAGCCTTATGTGGTGCTGCGCGACCTGCACACCGTCGTTGGCTTTTACATAGCCGTCGTCTCAATCGTGATCTCGCTGACCGGGCTGATCTACACCTACGTGTGGGGCGTTGGTTATCGGTACGCGGCAGAGAAGACCGAGGCCTACGACTTGATTATGAAACCCAGGGTGTCCAAGTCCGCACCCGAGGCCAAAGACCTGTCCATCGACCGGATCGTCGAGATTGCGCAGCAGAAAATGCCCG
>DASXEJ010000065.1 GCA_036490175.1 Pirellulales bacterium
GAACACGCTGTTCGAGCGATCGTGCCGCGCGCCGCTGGTCATCGCAGCGCCCGGCATGAAGGGCGGGCAGGTGAGTCGCTCGCTGGTCGAATTCATCGACCTGTATCCGACCATTGTCGAGCTTTGCCAACTCACCCCGCCGCACACGCTCTCCGGTCAGAGTTTGACGCCGATCCTCGCCGACCCCGCCGCGACGATCAAAGACTCGGCCTTCACGCTCGTCACGCGCGGCCCGAAACTGCACGCACAAAGCGTGCGCACCAGCCGCTGGCGATTGACGCAGTGGAGTGACGGGTCACGCGAGCTATACGATCATGACAACGACGCGGAGGAGAACTACAACGTGGCGAAAGCCAATCCTGCCGTCGTCGAAGATCTCGCCGCCCGTTTGAAAACGCTGCCGCCTTACCCGGCGACGCCGTAAAGCCAAGCTTTGCTCACACGCTTCGCTAGCCCGACTCGGCTCGCCGGGCCCACGAGCCGGGCCTGCGGCGAGATCTGCCACTAGCCGCATCATGTGTCGCTCTCCGGGCGGCTGTCATTTCGAGGTTCACCAGTCAATTCGAGGCGGTGCAAGACACCGGTTCGATCGGAAGCAGCTTTTGCTTCTAGCGGCTTGGCAGGTCGCATTCGCAGGTGCGGTCGTCTAAACTACGGTGCGTTCCGCCGACGCTGCCATCCTAACCTGTACCGATAAGGTGCGCCATGAGTGCGAAAGCAATTCTCGCTGCCGCTGCGGTCACCGTCTGCATTCAGCTCACCGCTACGGCTAACTATGCGGCTGCTCTGCAAAAGAAGCCTAATATCCTCGTGATCTTCGGCGATGATATTGGGATCACCAACATCAGCGCCTATAGCGACGGTCTCATGGGCTTCGAGACGCCAAATATTGACCGTCTCGCGAGTCAAGGCTTGAGGTTTCTCCATTACTACGCGGAGCAGTCCTGCACGGCCGGCCGGGCATCGTTTCTGACTGGACAGCACGGCATCCGCACCGGCCTGACCAAGGTCGGATTCCCCGGCGCGCCGATGGGGATGAGCCAACTCGATCCCTCGATCGGCGGCCTACTCAAGAGCCTTGGCTATGCCACCGGCCAGTTCGGCAAAAACCACGTCGGTGATCGAAACGAGACGCTGCCGACCGTCAACGGGTTCGACGAATTTTTCGGCAACCTCTATCATCTCAACGCCGAGGAGGAGCCCGAGCTACCGGATTATCCCAAAGACCCGGCCTACCTGACCAAGTTCGGTCCGCGCGGCGTCCTCAAGTGCAAGGCTTCGATCAAGGACGACCCGACGGTCGACCCTCGCTTCGGCAAGGTCGGCAAGCAAATCATCGAAGACAGCGGCCCACTCACCAAGAAGCGCATGGAGACCATCGACGACGAGACGTCGGCTGCGGCCATCGATTACATGAAAAGTCAGCACGCGGCGAGCAAGCCATTCTTCGTCTGGTTCAATTCAACGCGCATGCACCTGCGTACGCATGTTCGCCAGGAGCACCGCGGCCGCTACAAGCACGGCGACAGCGAGTACATCGACGGCTTGATCGAGCACGACGAAACCATCGGCACGCTGCTCAAAACTCTCGACGACCTGGGCATCGCCAAGAACACGATCGTTGTCTATACCAGCGACAACGGGCCGCACATGAACACCTGGCCCGACGGTGCAATGACGCACTTCCGCTCGGAAAAGAATACCAACTGGGAGGGGGCGTTCCGCGTGCCGTGCTTGGTCCGGTGGCCCGGCGTCATTAACCCCGGCACTGTGACCAACGAACTGATGAGCCACAACGACTGGATTCCCACGCTTTGTGCCATCGCCGGCGAACCCGACATCGTGGGCAA
This sequence comes from Pirellulales bacterium, assembly GCA_036490175.1. Taxonomy (NCBI): domain Bacteria; kingdom Pseudomonadati; phylum Planctomycetota; class Planctomycetia; order Pirellulales; species Pirellulales bacterium. Next base: position 1,851 of record DASXEJ010000065.1, read on the forward strand.
ATGTCTCAAGGGCTACCAAGCCAACGGCCGCACTTACAAGGTGCATCTCGACGGTTACGACCAGTCGGCATTTCTGCGCAGGGTGAGCGGCACGGCCGCGAAGAATAACGGTGCGAAGAGCGCGCGGGATAAGTTCTTCTACTCCGACGACGACGGCCTGTTGGTAGCCATGCGGCAGGGCGACTACAAGTATGTTTATGCGGAGCAGCGCCTGGCCGGCACGTTGGGCGTGTGGGCGGAACCGTTCACGAGGCTGCGTCTGCAAAAGATTTACAACCTGTTCCAAGATCCATTCGAGCGGGCGGACATCACTTCCAACACCTTCTGGGACTGGCAACTCAACCACATTGGGAGCGTGTACGGATCGATGGAAGAGGTCGTCAAGTTCGCCGCGACATTCAAAGAGTTCCCACCTCGCTCGTTCCCGCCAAGTTTCGTCCCAACGACGATCATGGAAGAGACGCTGGAAACGATCAAACAGAGTCGCCAGAAAGCGGCGGAAAAGTGAAGTCCAACGATGCTCACGGCACACTTCTACTGCGAACGTCAGCCATTCGTGGGATGACGGCGGGCTTGGAGCGTGGTTTTCCCGAAACCATCGCGCAATGAGGCCTCCCGCCTTCGATTCGCGAGTTTTTAAGAGCCTGCGATAAATCCGCCTGGCAATCCTTGAGACAATCGTTCGGCAAAGGTAGCTCGTTCTTCGCTCTGGCCCCTCCCCTCCGGCCCGGCTCGGCTCGCCGGGCCTACGGGAAGGC
>DASXEJ010000066.1 GCA_036490175.1 Pirellulales bacterium
CTTTCTCGCTTCCGAGTATGTGGAGCAGACGAAATGCCTTATCCTGGACATTGCCATGCCGGGCATGAGCGGGCTTGACGTTCAGCGTGAATTGAAACATCGTCGGCGGCAGATTCCTATCGTGTTCATCACCGCGCACAAGGATGAAACCACTCGGCCCAGCATACTCGGAGAAGGCGCGGTTGCCTGTCTGCTCAAACCATTCAGCGAGACGGCCCTGCTCCAGGCGATGCGTGCGGCTTTGGCGACGAACTAGTCAGAAACATCGGTGATCGAGGTTAGCCATGTCGCACACGACGCCCATCGTGTTTGTGGTTGACGATGACGTCTCGGTTCGAGAATCGTTGGAGTCTCTGATCCGCTGCGAAGGTTGGAGGTCGGAAGCTTTTCAATCGGCCGACGAATTTCTCGCCCACCCGCCCGCGGCGACTCCGAGCTGTCTCGTGCTGGACTTGACTCTGCCGGGTTTGAACGGCCTGGAGCTCCAGGAACGGATCGCCGGCGACCGCAGTGACATGCCGATCATCTTCATCTCGGGTTATGGCGATGTACCCCAAACGGTGCGTGCCATGAAAGCCGGCGCGGTCGAATTCCTCACCAAACCATTGAACGGCGACGATCTTCTGAGTGCCATCCGCCAGGCCATTGAGCGCAGCCAATCCACTCTTGCCCGGCAAAGCGAGATGCGTCAACTCCGGCAGCGACTTGCGGCTCTCACACCACGCGAACGCGAAGTTATGGACCTGGTGGTGTCCGGCCTGCTGAACAAGCAAGTCGGTACCGAACTGGGCATCAGCGAAATCACTGTCAAAGCCCACCGCGGCAAAGTCATGGAAAAGATGCAGGCGGACTCGATTGCCGATCTGGTGAAAATGGCCGAAAGGCTGCGCTTGGCGACCGCACAAGGTTCTCAACCCCACAATTCTGCGCGGGTGTAATACGCTTTGCGGGAAACATCGTTGACGGGCGCAAGACCGTTCACGTCAAAACGGGCAAGGGGGTCGCGAAAGTTGCGACGACCATCAGTGATACTCCCGACCTAGGTCGCAAGAATTGTCTTCAACCGTTTCCGCTTGCCAGCGGGCCATTTCCGGGGTCGCACCCACGCCGGCCAGACGTATAGACCAACGTACCACGGCATGCGATTTCACGGGGCCTACCCGCGTTAACGGACCGCAACCGTGCCACGTACACCTCACGACTTCCTTCAATCTGTGCGAGATTTGGCCGACGCTCGGCCGATGACCGTGTCAGGCGGCAAGACTTATTTTCCAATGTTCATGAACAACGTATTCAATCCCTCTGCAAAGGCCGGATGCGCGAAAATGCCGTCTTCGAGCGCGGTGTAGGGAAGTTTGCCCATCATGGCGATCTGAAGCATTGACATAATCTCGCCCCCTTCGCAGCCCAAGACCGCGGCCCCCAGAATCTGCCGCGTCTTGGCATCGACGATGGCCTTGATAAGGCCGCTTGATTCGGCCGTTTCCACTGCACGGGCGACCCAGGCCATGGGAATCTTGGCGACGCGGATCGCGCGACCCTGTGCCCGCGCCTCCTGCTCCGTTAGACCGATCCGCCCCAGTTGTGGATCAATGTAAACGGTATACGGAACCAGTCGGTCCCTCGTCGACGATTGCCCGTTACGAAGCAGATTGTTGCGAACAATGCGATAATCGTCATAAGAGATGTGCGTAAACGCCGGGCCACCTTTGACGTCTCCCAAGGCGTAGATACCGGCCACGTTCGTCTGCAGCCGGTCGTCTACCGAAATGAAGCCGTGAGCGTCCACGTTCACGCCGGCGGCGGCGAGGTTGAGCTGTTCGCTATTCGGCACTCGCCCCGTGGCGAGCAGGAGGTGAGATCCCGTGACCGTCCTCTCTCCCGCAGGACCGCGTAACTCTAGACCGACGCCGGACGCGTTTGTATGCACTCCGGCCGCTTCGGTTTCTAGCAGGATCTCGATGCCATCCATCTCGAGCAGCTTACAAACTTCGGCGGCAACGTCTGGATCCTCCCGATCCAGGAGTTGCTTCGCGTGCTGTACGACTGTGACCATGCTGCCGAAGCGGCGAAACATCTGGCCGAATTCCAGACCGACATATCCGCCTCCCAGAACTAGCAAATGTTCAGGCAGTTCTTGCAACTCCATGATCGAATTGGAATCGAGGGCTCTCACCGAATTGAGGCCGGTAATTGCGGGGCGTGCTGGCCGAGCGCCGGTATTGATGAAAATGTTGTCCGCGATCAATGTCCGAGTGCCGCCGGCAGTGAGTCTCACCTCGACGACACTGGGACCGGTGAAGCGCGCTTCGCCAAAAACGAGCTCCAAATTCTCGGCGTCTTCCAGTCGTCGCTGCGCCCCGGCGCGGAAGTCGTCGACAATTGCCTGCTTGCGCCGGTGAACTTGAACCAGGTCAACGCCGACAGGCCCGCAGCGAATGCCGTAGTCGGCCGCGCGCCGGGCAAGGTAAGCGATTCGCGCGCTGGCGACCATGGTCTTCGTGGGCGTACAGCCCTCATTGATACAGGTGCCGCCGACATGCCGACTCTCTACAAGGGCTGTTTTTCGTCCAGCTTCGGCGAGTGCAATGGAAAGCGGCGTTCCCGCCTGTCCCGAGCCTATTACGATGGCATCATAGTGATCCATAAGCCCTCCGATTGCGAGTTAATACACAATAGAAGTGAGCCTGGGTCCCAGACTCCTGTGTGCTGTAGATGTCGCGACGTGCTCACGTTCGTTTGTTTCGTAGCCATTTCCAAATCACATGTGCTATTTGCTATTTTCCACCCATTGCGAGCGCCAGCCGGGCGCTTCGAAGGGTTGGGCAAAGTACTGAGTTTCATGAATGACCCTTCCATCCTGAAACTCCATAATGCTGACCGTCTGGACAACCGCGTTCTCATAATTGATGACGTACTCGGTTATCCACAGATCGCTAACGCCTACGATGCGGCGGACCAAGAAGCCGCTTGGTTTTCCCGGATGGTGGCCACGCAAAGCCTGCAGGTTGTGGCGGCCTCGGATCTTCTCCCCCGACTGTGGATACTCGCAGAGGACATTGCCGTCATAGATCTGGTGTTCTGTTTCCAAGTCACCAGATGCCGATGCCGCCCAGTGCTGGTCCAAGATCGCGCGGTTGCTCTGCGTTTCCATGTGTACTCCTACAGCTCCCCAATGGGGCTGCTGTCGACACTTTTCTAGTCGTAGTAAGCGATTCTGGTTAACGTCGACGGGGGATGAAGCGTTGAATCGCAGTCTCGACGACTCTGCTGAATCGATAGCATGTCGCGATCCTTTTAGTCTCCTCCATTGCGCTATGCAGGAGCGGAGACACTTCGACACTTTCGCGATTGTCGTCCGCATTTGCCGAGGTCGTGACGATAGCTGAGCCGCGTTGAAGCCCCCGCGCGGTACACACCGGAGAAGCGGTTTTTCCCACATCGGCGGCGCGCCGGGTCAATAAAGCGACGTGCGCGCTACCAACCATGCTCTTCGTCGGTGTGCGGCCTACACCAACGCAAGGGACACCGGCATGCTCCCATTCGGTCGCTGCGTTCCGGCGACCGGCGCCACCCAAGTCGAGGGCCACCGGTTTGCCCGCCTGGCCGAAGCCAACAACAATTGCGTCAAAACGCTGCAATGCCATACGATGCCTTATCGGATGCGGGCAAGCGTAACGGAATACCAGCGACGCTCGTCCGTCCACGTTTGTTCAACCTCGAAGCCCGCATCCGCCAGCAGATTGCCCATGGTCTCGTAGGTGAACTTGTAACTGTTCTCGGTGTGAATGCTTTCGCGTTTCGCCAAAAAGACATTAACATCCGCGACCGTGATGCGCACGTGTTGGTCGCAGCAACTTTCCAGGTGCATCTCGATGCGTGATTGCACGGGATTCCAGAGAACGCGATGGCGGAACCTGTTCAGGTCAAAATCAGCGCCGAGCTCTCGATTGAGGCGGCGCAACATGTTGAGGTTGAACTCGGCCGTGACGCCGTCCCTGTCGTCGTAGGCATTGACGAGTGTCCGCTCGTCTTTCAGCATGTCGACTCCCAGCAGCAGCGCATCGCCCGCCTGGAGCTGGCTGCCCAGATTGCGAAGTATCGTTCGCGCTTCGTCGGGTGCGAAGTTGCCGATGCTCGATCCGATGTACAAGCCCAGCGTTGCGCCGTCGAAGCATTCCAGTCGGGGCGGATGCGTGACGTAGTTCGCTACAAGCGGCGCTATAGATACTTCCGGCGACGAAGTTGCGATCGTCTCGCGGGCTACCTCAAGAGCATCGCACGATACATCAACTGGTACATACAATACTTCGCCCTGCAATCTGGCGGCGACGTTGAGCAGGACAACGGTCTTCGATCCGGTGCCCGCCCCCAACTCGACAAGACGCACAGGTTTCGATCTATCTGGGCAAGCAGCCGCGATGATACAGTCGCCGTAGCGGGCCAGGATATGGCGTTCTGTGCGGGTGGGGTAGTACTCCGGAAGCTGTGTGATGTGTTCAAAAATGCGCGAACCGCGCGCATCGTAGAACATCCACGGCGCGAGAGAACGAGGGCGCGAGAGCAAGCCGCGCTGGACTTCTCTGATCAGCATTTCGCGCGTAGTCAACGAAGAGGGACGCTCCCGGTCCAAGGCGGCAGAGGACGTAATCATGAGAGGAAACACCTTCTACATTGCCAGACGAAAGCCAGAAAACTGCCACCGAGTTGCCGGCGGAAAGAAGTTGCGATACGTCGCGCGCACATGATTCGCCGGCGTGACACAGGATCCTCCGCGTAGAACCATCTGGCCGGACATGAACTTGCCGTTGTATTCGCCCAGCGTTCCAGCCAGGGGCTTGTATCCCGGGTAGCCGAGGTAAGCACTGGCCGTCCATTCCCAACAGTCTCCAAATAATTGCGCGACGCCTGTCGAGCGCGCCTTGGAGGGATGTAGCTTTCCAGTGTCGAGTAGATTTCCGCATGGGGACGATTTGCTTGCGACACATTCCCATTCCGCTTCGGTCGGCAGTCGGCAGCCGCGCCAGCGTGCCAAGGCATCGGCTTCGAAAAAACTGATGTGACATACCGGCACATCCAGCAGCGCGGACAGGTTGCTCCAGCCTCGCAGGGTGAAGACGCGCCAGCCGGTCTCATCGCTTGCGTCACGTTGCCAATAGAGAGGCGCCTGCCAACCTCTGTCCTTCACGGTGTCCCAGCCCGCAGAAAGCCATAGTTCGGGACGGGTGTAGCCGCCGTCCGACATGAATTCCAGGTATTCGCCGCACGTGACTGCGCGGTTTGCGATCTGGAACGATTCCAAAAAGACCTTATGTCGAGGAGCTTCGTTATCGAAGTGAAAATCCAGAGGATTCGCCGCTTGAGGTGGCTGGCCGATCTCGACCATCCCTCCGTTGAAGCTGTGCCATTCGAGCTTCGCAGTCGTAACATCTCGCTCTTCCGTGAAGAGACCAGCGGCAAACGAAGGATGCAGGGGATTCGAGAAAAACGCATGCTTGATGTCAGTCAGCGCGAGTTCCTGGTGCTGCTGCTCGTGGTTCAATCCCAAAATGATCCGCCGTGACGGCTCGTCTTCAATGGGCCGCGCCAGAAGTCTCTCCATTTCCTGGTCTACGTGTGCCCGGTACGCCACGATCTCGTCGAGTGAAGGACGAGAAAAAGAAGCCCGCAACTTCTTCTCCGGAATCTCTTCCCCGAGCGAGTTGTAATAGCTGTTGAAGAGCCAGCGGAACTCTTCGCGGAGGGGCCGGTAGTCTGCCAGGAAAGGCCGCAGCACAAAGGTCTCAAAAAACCACGTGGTGTGCGCCTGATGCCATTTGACCGGACTGGCGTCTGAACATGATTGGACCATCTGATCTTCAGCGGAAAGACCGGCGGCAATCGAGCGGGTCACCGACCGCACCGCTTGAAATGTCGAGCGGAGACTAGACATCACTGCCTTCCTACGATGCGATGGCCCGGGAACCCCCTGGGACGGGAGTTAGTCAAGGTTAGGAACGGCGATTCGACGCGACTATTGGACTAAAGTATTGCCGGCCCGAACCAATACCAAGGTGCAATATCTTTGCCGCTGACCGACAGAAGTCAACTCACGCGTGCCGGGGGCGACGCGCGAGCAGAAGGCCACCTTGGCTCATGCCGCGACGGGTTTACTGCCGGCATCCATTAGTTTGCCCAACCCGACCGGCCGGCCCGATCGGATGGATCGTCCGCGCGAAGTTCCGGCCTGGGAGACGCGTGCCGGAGATTGGCGCGTGTGCGACCCTCGGTCGACATTCCCGCGGCTCACAGGCCAAAGCGGATGACGCCCGAACTAGCAACTTTATTCTGCCCCGACGTGCGCCCCTTTTTCGGCGACCGAGCGTTTCATCAGCAGGACCAGGAACGCCAGCAACACCGCCAGGATCGCTGACACGAAGAAGACGTCAAAGTACGCCATCGACAGCGATTGTTGGCCGCGCAGATCCGACAACCTCTGCAACGCCATTCGCTGCGCCCTGGGCGCATCTCCTGTTTTCTGGAAGAAGAAGGCCTGGGCCTGTGCCAGGTAGGAACTGACCGTCGAGTTAAACGGATCAAGAAACTCTCCGACACGCCACGTGTGGAACTGGTCGCGGCGTACCTGCACAGTCCGGGCCATCGACGTGCCGAAGCTCCCTCCTTCGTTGCGGAGCAAGGCGAATAGGCCCACGGCCGCGGCGCGCAAATGGCGGGGCATGTAGAGGAAAGCGGCCACGTTGAGCGGGGCAAAGGCCATCCCCAGTCCGGCGATCAAGAGGACGCGCGGCCAGATCGCCTGCCACGGGCTTATCTCGAGAGTCATGACCGACATCCAATAGCTGCCGGCCGCCACGACGAGCATGCCTCCGCCGATTAGCCAGCGGCCGTCAACGCCCCGGCCGAGCAATGCGCCGCAGATCAGCAGCATCGAGACCGAGGCGAGGCCAGAGGGAGACATGACCAGGCCTGAGTGATAGGCATCGTAGCCAAACAATGACTGCAGCAGCCCCGGCAGCGACGTGCTCACGGCGTAGAGCACAGCGTATGCGCAAAAGATGATGATGCAGCACACCCAGAAATTGCGCTCGCCCAGCGGACGGAAATTGACAACGGGGTTGTCTCTGCGCATTTCCCAAACGACCAGGCAAATTCCTCCTATCAAGAATATCAGCAGCAGCGTCTGGACCTTTCCGAACGGGTCGCCCAGCCAGTCCCACTCCTGCCCCTTGCTAATCAGTACTTCCCACGCCGACATGACCAGCGCCAAGAGTGCCAGGCCGATGTAGTCGAAATTGAGCGGCCGTCGCAGCAGTTGGGCACGTTCCTGCTTGAGGTAGTCCGGATCCTCGACGAGGAAGTAGGTCAACAAGAACGCGACGCAGCCGATCGGGATGTTGATATAAAAGATCCAGCGCCAACTGTGATAATCGGAGAGATACCCACCCAGTGTGGGGCCGACGACGGGCGCCGTTAGCGCCGCGATGCCGAACATCGTCATGGCCATCCCCTGCTTCTCGGGCGGGAAACTGTCAATCAAAACCGCCTGGCTGGATGGCTGCAGGCCGCCGCCGGCCAGGCCCTGGATGATTCGGAACACGATGATCTGCCACAGGCTGGTGGCCATACCACACAGCGCCGAGGCGATGGTAAAGACCGCGATTGATGCTAGGAAATAGTTGCGCCGGCCCAGGCGGGCCGAGAGCCAGCCGGAAATCGGCAGGATCGTGGCGTTCGCGGCGAGGTAGCAGGTCAGCACCCATTCGGCGTCGACCACCGCCGCCGACAGATCGCCCGCGATGTATCGCAGCGAGACAATCGCAACCGTCGTGTCCAACACTTCCATAAAAGTGGGGATGATCACGGCGGCAGCGACGAACCAACCGTTGATCGCCGGACGGCTGCTTACGGTTGGGGCAACTACGACGCTGCTCATGTTGCGTGCTCGTCTAGCGGCAGGGGACCGTTACGGGTCAGGGTTTGGGGTTTGTTCGGCCTTGTGGAAGTACGGCAAAAGGTTGCAATCGCTCCCCGGCATGCGGCCCCGTGGGGGGCTCTTTGACGTACACGTAAGGTACGACCGACAGGCCGATGAACAGGGGGTCCTTTTCGGGGTCGTAGTCCGTTAGCTCGATGCGGACCGGCAGCCGCTGGACGATCTTGACAAAATTGCCCGTGGCGTTTTGGGGTGGAAGCAGCGAGAGAGTCGTGCCGGTTCCCATGGTAAATCCCGTGATTCGGCCCTCGAACTCTTGGCGGTGACCGTACATATCGACCTCACAGCGCACGCGCTGGCCGATGCGCTGTGAGGCCAGTTGCGTTTCCTTAAAGTTGGCGTCGATCCAGATCTCGGTAAGCGAGCGCACGGCCATCAGGCCTTGCCCAATTTGCACGTAATTTCCAGGGTTGACGTTGCGGCTGGTAACCTGGCCGTCGATGTCGCTCACGATATCGCAATAGCGAAGGTCCAACTCGGCATGCGACAGGTCGTCCTGAGCCTGCGCGACCTTAGCCTCGGCCTGCTTGACGGCTGGCGATTCGGGGATCAGCCGCTCGAAGATCCGATCAAGATTTTTGTCCGGATCCTGTGAGTAAAACGCCTCTTTGACCTGCTTCGGCGTGGCGATCCACGTTGGTGGACTAAAACCCAATTGCGCGACGCTGCCGTACAATTCTGCCAATGCCTCTTGCACCACCGACGAGGTCTCATCCAGATCCTCCGGCATATCCAAGGGCTTGTCATGATTGATCGGCAAACCGAGACCGGCACGCGTTTGCTGAATGGATTGCCTGGCGCTACTGACGCGATTGGTGGCTACGTCCAGAGCGGCTTTGTATCGATCAAACTCTTGCTGGCTGATCGCGCCCTTGCCAACAAGCTTCTCACCGCGCTCGTAGTCCCTCTCCGCAAGCACTAGATTGGCTTCCTCGACCTTGAGTTGCGCGACGTTAGATTTCAGCAGCTCGATCTGATTTCGCACATCCTCCATTACGTGGTCGAGCTTGAAGCGGACGCGGCGGGCTTGGGCGGCCAGGCCGCGCGCTTGGGCCATCGCAGTCGCCAGCTCCCTTTTCGCCGCTAACAGGGCCGATGACTGGACGTTCACCTGAACCTGGTACGGTTCCTTGTCGAGCTGGACCAATAAGTCACCCGCTCTCACACGCTGGTTGTCGTCCACTAGCACCGTGGTCACCTGGCCGGCGACGCGGGGCGCGACAAAGGTCACGTGACCATTGACGTACGCATCATCGGTGGAAACCGTGTTCAACGCGGTCAGCACGAGCGGAACCAGGACGTATCCTCCCACTGCCACGGCAGTCACAATCGCCGCCAAAAGCAGCCCTCTGCGCGACGATCGCGACGCCATGTTTGCCGCAGGCGCTATTGGCACCGCGGCAACCGGTTTGTCTGCATGGCCTACATCCTCTGCCGGCGCCGTAGACACGCGCACCGCTGTTTGAGCTCGCTTCGCTGCGGGTGCGGCCGCGTCGGGAAGGGGCGACCCGACGTCGCTTGAACCTGCAGATTCTCCGTCATGCGTGTTTGCCATTCTGTTTCCCCACATGCAACCAAAATCGGTCAAGCGGACCGGCCTGTCAGGCGTTGCCCAGTGTCGCTCGACTACCGCCCGTAACCTCGAAGCCCATCATATTGTGTTTCACCGCGAATCATATTGGCTTTCACAGACTTGCACTTTATGAAATTATTGAAATGAGACTTGGCACCACCGTCTTCCCAGATCGCGGCGCCATGAGAACTGCCGGGGCGGAAGTCCTCGAAAACTAGAAACCGCGGGGAAAGAAGCCTATTGGACTTAGGTATCGGCACGGCTAACCAATACTAACGGACATTGTCATTGATGCCGGAGCCGCGTATTCTTCCCGTGGAGCGCCGTAACGCACCACCCTGTAGTTGCCATCCGGACTGTTCTGCAACCAAGCAGTGCTCGACATTATAATGACGTCAATTTTCGCTGGGCAGCGCTAATGCCTGCCGCGTGCTCGATACGAAACAAAGGGTGCGAGCATGCTTCGTTTCTCAGGAGTTTCAAAAGATTACGGAAACAAAACCGTAGTGCCGCAGTTCGATTTAACGGTGGAAACCGGCGAAGTGCTCGTGCTACTCGGGCCAAGCGGTTGTGGCAAGACGACGATCCTACGAATGGTCGCGGGCTTGGTGAAGGCCACCGCGGGGGAAATCGTCGTAGACGATTTGCTACTGACCGAGCGCGCCCTGCCTGACGTGCGGCGGCGCCTGGGCTATGTGATTCAAGAGGGCGGTTTGTTCCCGCACCTGACGGCCGCGGCCAATGTAACCCTCATGGCTCGCCACCAGAGGTGGTCCCGCGAGCGACGTGACCAGCGATTGGCCGAATTGGTCGAGATGACCCGATTCCCGCCGGACGCCCTCAACCGTTACCCTGTCGAGCTATCGGGTGGGCAACGGCAGCGGGTCAGCCTGATGCGCGCGCTGTTTCTCAGCCCGCACTTGTTGCTACTCGATGAGCCGTTGGGAGCACTCGATCCAATGATTCGTGCCGGCCTGCAGCGTGATCTGAAAGATGTGTTCGAGCGCACAGGTGCCACGGTGTTGCTCGTCACCCACGATTTGGTGGAAGCGAGCTGGTTTGCCGATCGGGTCTGCATGCTTGAAAATGGGCGCATCGTTCAGCAGGGTTCGTTCGCGAGTATCGTGAACAATCCCGCCAGTGAGTTCGTGCGCGAATTCGTCAATTCGCAAATCGTCGCCAAATGAAGAATACAGCCATTCTAAAATGGGGAGTTCTGTGCGTCTTGCTCTTGGCGGCCGGGCTCGCTCCCTTGCCGCGCCAAGCCGCGACGGTGCGCATCGGCTCAAAAAAATTCACCGAGTCGGTGATCTTGGGCGAAGTGTTGCGATTGCTGGCCGCCGATGAGGGGCTGAATGCTGCTCACTATCGCGAATTTGGCGGGACGCGGATCGTGTTCCAAGCGCTAGAGGGCGGCGAGATTGACGCTTACCCAGAATACACCGGCACGATCGTGGAAGAGATTCTGGCCTCGCAAGCGGTGCCCGACGACGAAGCTATGAGGCGAGAGCTCCGCGCTCGCGGAATCGGTATGTCAGAATCGTTGGGCTTTAGCAACAGCTACGCGCTGGCGCTCACCAGACAACGGGCCGAAGCGCTGGGAATCAGCAAAATCTCCGATCTGCGGCGTTTGCCCGAGTTGCACTTGGCATTAACGCACGAATTTCTCGATCGCGGCGATGGGTGGCGCGCGCTCGTCCGGCATTACGACCTGCCTCAACGCAATGTCGTAGGAGTCGATCACGATGTCGCCTATCCACAGCTCCTGTCGGGCGAAATCGACGTGACCGACGTTTATTCCACCGATGCCATGGTCCATCGCAACGACTTGGTGCTGTTGGAAGATGATCAGAACTTTTTTCCTCGTTATGACGCCGTGTGGTTATATCGTTTGGATACGGCTGAGCGTCACCCAAAGTTGCTTGCTGGCATCCACCGGCTCGAACGGAGCATCGTCGAGCAAAAGATGCGCGAGCTCAACGATGCCGTAGAGTCGGGTGAGCAATCCGAGTCGCAAGCGGCCGCCGCATTTCTACGCACGCAGCTTGGAGTAAAGTCGGAACCGAAGGAAGACTCATTGAGTCGCGTCATCTTGCGGCACGTGGGCGAGCATCTCGATCTGGTGCGCCGCTCGTTGTTGCCCGCCATTGTCGTCGGTGTGGCGCTGGGTATCTTTTGCCAACGCTTTCGACGAACCGGCCGTGTTGTGCTGGCTGCCGTCGGACTGTTGCAGACAATCCCATCGCTGGCGCTGTTGGTCTTATTGATGCCCTTGGTGGGGGCCCTTGGCTACCCGAGCGTCGGCGAAGGATCGGTCACGGCCGTCGTCGCCCTGTTGGCTTATTGCTTGTTCCCGATCGTAAGAAACACGTTCACAGGGTTAGAGGGAATACCGCGTGGCACGATCGAGTCGGCGACCGTATTGGGACTGAGCCCTGCCGCAAAATTGGCCGAAATCGAACTGCCGATGGCGCTGCCTGTCATGCTGGCTGGAATTCGCACCGCAGCGGTACAGAACGTGGGGTTTGCGACTTTGGGCGCGATCATCGGGGCGGGCGGCCTTGGCCAACCGATCTTGCGCGGCATTCGGCTCAATGATGTGAAGCTCATCCTGGCCGGAGCGATCCCTGCGGCGCTGCTGGCCTTGCTTCTACAACTGCTGATCGATTGGGTGGAGCGAGCCGTGGTGGCACGTGGCTTAAAAGGGGGTGCGACGGGGGATCGATGATCCTTCGGGCGTGCTTCAGTCTACTTGAGTGATCTTTCCACAAGACGTCACCACATTGCAGGAGAATCTTGATGAGCAGCGCACGGAAGGTTGCCGTCATCACCGGCGCATCACAAGGGATCGGCGCGGGGCTGGTCCGCGGATTTCTTGACCGCGGTTATCGCGTCGTTGCCAATTCCAGATCGATTGTACCCGACGCTTCGGCGGACATGCTGACCATTGCGGGCGACATCGCGGACCCTGCCATCGCGGCAAGCGTGATCAGCGAGGGGGTCGCGAAATTCGGCCGTGTCGATACGTTAGTCAACAACGCCGGGATCTTTATCTCCAAACCCTTCACGGATTACACGGCGGAAGACTATCAACGCATGTTGTCGGTCAATCTGGGGGGATTCTTCGCTGTTTCCCAACACGCCATTCGCCAGATGCTGAAGCAAGATGCGGGACACATCGTGAACATCACGACCACGCTCGTGGATCAACCCGTCAAGGGCGTCCCCTCGGCCCTGGCGTCGCTGACCAAAGGCGGACTCGACGCTGTCACACGGTCGCTGGCGATCGAATACGCAGATCGCGCAATCCGCGTCAACTCGGTTGCACCCGGCGTCGTAAAAACACCGATGCATCCGGCCGAAACTCACAAGTTCCTCGCCGGCTTGCACCCGCTGGGACGGATGGGCGAGATTGCGGAAATCGTCGAGGCCGTACTCTACTTGGAATCGGCCCAATTCGTGACTGGCGAGACGTTACACGTCGACGGCGGCGCGCATGCCGGACACTGGTGAGCGCCTGATTTCCTCGAAGCAATCATGTATTGCCGATCGTGGTGCAGAGCGCTTAGCCACATCGCCTGCAAGGGAGCGTTCGACCGTTTTTTCGGGCCCGATAATGCCGTTTAGCCCGTGGCCTTGCTGCGTTAGAACGAACGCGCGATTCGCGCAATCGGTCGAAATCGGGGAGGTTAAGAGGTTAACGAGCTGGCAGCGAGCGAATCTGTTTCTCTTTGCGTAGCGCAAAAGCGGCCGCGACGCCGAAGTCGTGCAATTGGGCAGCACGTTCCAGCTCGATTCGGCGGACGTCGACGCCGCTATCGGTCACATAGGTGGCGGTAAACACGACGCGCGGCTTGGTGAGGGTACGCCCACCCCGATGAAAGCCCGCCGTATCGCAGAATAGCAAAGTGCCCGCCGGTCCCGTGCAGGTTAAGTTCGCCTCGCAGGGGACTACGGCTGTCAATTGCTCTGGGGTTGGTATCGATCCATAGGCAGCCTCGGCGGGGAATGCGTCGGCGTAGGGCCCGAGCGGTTGTGTTCCGCGCAAGTAATTTAGAGGCCCCATCTGGTCATCGACGTCCACCAGATACAAGTACAGCTTCAGCACGTTGCGGTCTTCGTGATCTCGATGCCAGTTCTCGGAATCGATGCCTCGTTCTTGGTCGAAGACCGGAATGTTGTACCACAGCCCCACATAGCAAAGGCGGCTGTACATTCCAAGATATTGATTCACGATCGCCAGAAGGCGCGGGTGCAAAACAAGTTGAGCGAGGGGCTCCGACAAAGTCAGCCGGCTTTCGTAGCCAAGTGGGCGTATCACATACCACTTTTCACCACGACGAGCGTGGCGCTCTGCGATCTGTGCTTGTACCGCTGGCGCCGCAAGTAGCTTTTGCGCCTCGTCCGTCAACCGGCCCAACAAATCGTTGTCGCCTGTCAGCTCTTGAAGTGTGCTGGCGTAGATGCCCGTTTTGCGCAGCTCGTCGACGCAACGTTGCTGATCGCCGTCCAGCACGGGCGGCTCATGTGCAAACGCCGCAATCAAATCCCGATTGAGAAACGCGCGTGGCCATTCCGCCCAACGGATGCGGTAATACATCCGTGTAAGGATCGACAACGGCCAAAGACGCATGGCGATCCCACGCAGTAATTGCTGGCCGGTCTTTGCTCGGGCGCGCACGATCAAGAGACGCACACGCTCGAATACATTCATTTTTCAGGCCGTGTAGGATGCCGAACTGGGTGAACCACACACTTGCAGGCAGACAAGATTCCCCTCAGCAGGGGAAAAATGGTTAATGGCTAATATTAACAACACGTCAGAGGGCGGCGCGATGTTTGTGCTGGTGCCGTCCCTAAGCGCTTTCGGCGAATCACCTTTACACCCAACAGATCTTATGTCCGCTAGCGTGCAGAACGGCCAAATCACAATCCTATGCGCAAAAACAAAACCGCCACAACAGGGGCTGGTCTGTGTGGCGGCAATGGGGAGTCAACACACCACCGTCGGCTCCCTGCAAGTAATTTGAACGGCCGCCAGGTCCGGAGGCGGCAGTAGACACCTGGCGGCCGTGGGCTCGCCCGGTGCATTTTGGTCGAGGGGTACACCGGGCGGACAAGTATGTACTAAAGGCGAGCGCCTTTTGTCAACTACTGACCAAAGTTTGCGCAAGTAGGCAGCAAGGCAAGCAAGAGCGCCTTTACGCCATCCCGTCCCATCGCGGCGTAACGAGTCCGAGATCGATGCCCAATTCAGCCAACATTTCCCCGAGTGGGCCGAATAGCTTGACCGAGGTCGGCGACGCGCCGGAGGGGCCGGCAATGATGGTTTTCGCGTGGCCAGCTTGCCTGAGCCAAATACAGCAGTGTTGGCAGCCGTGGCTTACGGGCTGATATGGACGTTGCGAAAGCGATTCAAGTGGCCCCTTGCGCGCTCGCTTCAATGAAGGTTCAGATCGCTGCCTCGACCGATACCGCGCATGACTTGTATGCCGGCTGATGTGAATACGGGTCGAACACTGCATCCGTCAGCACGTTGGTTGCCTCGTAATGCATGGGTAGAAACAACTGCCCCGGCTGAATTGTCGGAGTGACGAGTGCCCGTGCGTGCAGCTCGCCGCGCTGTGATGAGATTCTAAGCCGTTCGCCGGTACGGATGGCGAGACGGGCCGCATCCTGCGGATTGATCTCGGCATAGAGATCACGCGGATAGAGCTTTCGCAGCACTGCCGATTTGGCGGTGCGAGTCTGTGTATGCCATTGCGCGGCCGATCCACGGCCCGTCAACAAGACGAATGGGTATTGTTCGCTCGGTTGCTCCGGCAGTGGACGTGGAGCTTCGCATAGGAACCGTGCCCGACCGTCGGCATGGAAGAACTGCCCATCCTCGAACAGTCGGCGTTCCTGTCGCTCGTCCGAGTGGGATGCTGGAAAGGGCCATTGCACGCCGCCGCGCGCGGTCAGCATGGAGTAATCCTCGATCCCCGTAATATCACATGGCTGTCCGGCTGTGAGACGCTTTAGCAACTGAAATACGCTCGCAGGGGAGTCCCACTTGCGGAACATCTCACCGCACCCCCAGTAATCGGCAACGAGACGGAAGATATGAAAATCAGCCAATGCGTGGCCGGGTGCCTTTCGCACCTTGCGCGTAAGGCCGATGCGGCGCTCGGAGTTGATAAAGGTCCCCTCCTTCTCACCCCAGCCGGCGGCGGGGAGTACCAAGTGGGCGCGCTGCGCGGTTTCCGTTGTATGGTACATGTCCTGCACGACCAGGAAATCGAGCCGATCGAGGATATCGCGCGCCTGGCATTGATTGATCCACGAGTGGGCGGGGTTGGTGGCGACGACCCACAGGCCACGGATCTCGCCGCGCAGGATGCCCTCCATGATGCGATGATAGGGCCAACTTGCCTCGCGCGGAATTGTGGCCTCGTCGATCGTCAATACGTCGGCGACTTTTCTGCGATCCGTCGGATTGGCAAAGTCGTGCCCACCCAGCAAGTTCGTCGTATTGCTGAACAATCGCGAACCCATCGCGTTACATTGGCCGGTCACCGAGTTCGCGCCAGTTCCTGGCCGGCCAATGTTGCCAGTCATAAGCGCCAGGTTGATGAGCGCCTGCGCGGTCCGCACCGCCTGATGACTTTGGTTGACGCCCATCGTCCACCAAAACGAGACTCGCTCGCCCTGGTGAATGGTTGCGGCGAACGTTTCAATCATTTCCACAGGCAGCCGTGTCGCTTCTGCCACCGTCGCCAGAGTGAAGGATTGAACGAAGGCGGCGAACTCATCGAACCCCTCGGTATGCGCGTCAATGAATCGGCGGTCGATCCAACCTCGTTCGATGAGCAGTCTGGCGATTCCATAAAGCAGTGCCAGGTCAGATTTGGGGTACAGTGGCAGGTGTTGTGTCGCGGCCATCGAGGTTTCGGTAGCGCGCGGGTCAAGGACGACAATCTCTGGCCGCCTGGGATTGCCCATGATTCGTTGCCAGAGAATTGGGTGAGCGATCGCCAAGTTGCTGCCGACGAGAACAATAACGTCCGATTCCTCGAAATCGGCATAGGCATAGGGAGGCGCGTCAAATCCGAAGGCTTGCTTATATGCCACGACGGCTGTCGCCATGCACTGGCGCGTATTGCCGTCGCCGTGAAGCATGCCCATGCCGAATTTTGCCAGCGCCCCTAGCAGCGCCATTTCCTCGTTTACGATTTGTCCGGTGCTGAGGAAGGCTATCGAGTGTGCTCCGTGCCGGGACTGAACCGATTTCATGCCCTCTACGAAGCTTCGGAGAGCGACATCCCAAGTCACCGGCTCCAGCCGACCCGCGGCGCTGCGCCGAAGAGGCGTCGTTGCGCGATCAGGCGCGTCAAGCACGGCGAGCGACTCCCAACCCTTCGGGCACGCCATACCGAGATTCACCGGATAGTCTGCATCCGGTGTCAATCCGACCGCGCTAGATTCGCGCAGATGTATGTTTAAGTTGCAGCCTGTCGAGCAGAATCCGCACACCGAACCGGCGATCGAATCGGCTTGTAGCTGCGCGGGTGTCAGTCCCAGGCCAAACCGACCTGGTTCGAGCATCAACTCTTCGGTCAGCGGTCCCTGGCGCTCAAACAGGATGGGCAGGAGAGACGACTGACCGGATTGCCGTGGGCGCACGCTCATCGAATTCCTCCTGGCATTCGCGGCGCGGCACAAGCAGCAAAAAACAGAAACCGCTCAAGCAACTCTCCGACTAGATTCGCCACGAACAGCAGGCCCGCCATCGCAACGAATGACACAACGCTTGCATTCGACAGCGACGGAAAGGCGTTCAGCAACAATATGGGCATGACGACTCCGCCAAGCAGTCCCAGCGCGAAGCGCGCCAGCGTAACGCTCGACAATTCTCCGGTCTGCAGCAGCGCCGAGCGCCGCAGCGGCGTCATGCGGCTGAGTAACAGGTGACGGAAAAGTGCCACTTCCCACAGTAGCTTCACGATCGCCAGCAGGAGGATCGTTCGGCAAAGTGCAGGCCCGTTCTCTCGAATGACGGACAACAACTCGCCAGAAGGACGCGCGACTGTCGCGACCAGGATACTCAACCAGGCGGCTGTCAGGCCGAGCAAGGCCGCGGTGAGCACGAATCGCACGGCCACGCGCGTAAACGACCAGCACTCGCGGCGCGTGAAAACATAGATCATTACGGAGCAGAAGACGCCCAAACCGCCGCTTGCGGCGACAGCCCAGCCAATCCATTCAACGGAACAGGCCGCAACCAATATCGAGATAAAGGACGAATCCTGAGCTTGCTTGAACCATAGATCCGTGGCCAACAGCGCGCCCGCATACGTGCTCGCCAAGGCGGCGAATACGCCAAAAGCAAGGATTTCGCGGCTCAACCATGAATGCCGCAACCCTAGCACGGCGCGAAACGCGTATCGTGGCCGTCCAAGATGAAGCACGCTCGCCGATAGTGCCAAGAGGCCGAAAGCCAGCGAATTGATCGCGTGCAACGACCGCAGACTGGCTCCGTCCTGTCCATCAAGCAGACGCTCCCAGGTCAAACCCGCGACAAACGCGCCGACGGACATCTGCGTTAGCACTAGCATGATTGCCAGCGGCCAATGCGCATGTTGCGGGTTCACGCGAAAGTAGTCGGCCGGCAGCAAGTTGCGCGGATATGAACGCTGCGTTTTATAGGTCGTCGTTGGCAAAGTGTGCTGAGGATCGGGTGCGGCGGGCAGAAACAGGGCTGCCTCGGCGTCGTCAATGATCTGCTGCCGATCAACCGTGCGGATGGCGATCGCCTCGTGAGGGCACGCTTGCACGCATGCCGGCGGCTCGCCCACCGCGAGTCGCGACGAACACATGTCGCACTTGCGGACGATTCCTTTGTCAGGATGATATTTGGGAACGTCGTACGGACAGGCCAACGTGCAGTACTGGCACCCAAAACATTGGTCGTCCAAATGCTTGACAATGCCAGTCGTCGGATCTTTCTCATAAGCGTTTACGGGGCAGGCGATCATGCATGCCGGTTCGAGGCAATGATGACACGCCGCCGTGACATGCTGCATCACGGGAGCGTTGCGCGAACCGCCGATCAAGAGCCCAACATCGCGCCAGGTTTCCGACGCGTCGAGCCCATTCAGCGTATGGCACGCCGTAACGCATGCTTTGCAACCCGAGCAGCGATCGAGATCGACCTCGAAGGCATATTGCTGACCGGGTCCGGGTGGTGAGGCGGGAAGGAGCGCGCGATATCTCGGTGAGACTTGGCGCCCGATTAGGCCACGCGACTGATCGCCGGAGTGCCAGCGGTTAAACTCATCGACTGCCGCTAACGATTGCTGGGCCTCGAGCAGCGCGCTGATCAGCGCCGGACCTGTCACTGATGAACTGGCACATGCGGCGCCGATTGGCGCGGATTTGTTGCTCACCACAGGGAGTTCGATCATTTTATATCCATTGGCCAATGGCACGCTACGTGCCAGCCACCTCGCAGGCAACGACATCCTCGTTACACGCCGTGGCCAGGCGGCAGCCGATGTCCGTCGCCAGCAGCTGGTCGAGGGCATCTTCCGGTGGAAATTGCACCTGCACCTGCTCACCGTCGATGCGTACCGGGAATGTACGAATCCGATATTCCTCGCCTTGCAAGGATTCTCCACTGGCCAGGGAAAACGTCTTCTTGTGCAGCGGGCAGGCAACCTTTGGCTCGCCGACCGCATCGCCGACGATACCGCGCGATAGGACAAAGGCCTTCTTGTGCGGGCACATGTTCTGTGTGGCGTACCACTGGCCTCGGCTGGTGACATTGAAAACTGCAATTTGCGATCTGCCGTACTTGATCGTCGCGCCGCCGTCGCGAGGAAAATCCGCAACATTGCCGACGGTGACCCACCGCAACGCTTCGAAACTCTCGTGATCATGCTCTCCGAGCGTTCGGCCATCCAATAGCCGGAATTGTTCCAGCGAGACGAACTCGCTGGGCCAGTCGGCCGGTCGACCCTGGCCACGCTCGTGAACGATTTGGATGCACGACTCGTTTTCGTCGGTGTTGGCGAACTGCCGGAACCATTTGCGCCGCTCGGGATCGCGCACCACTGCCGCCCACTCGCACTGATACGCGTCGACGAGTGTGGCCATCATCGTGTCCAGTTCTGCGGCGATGTTCAGTTTGTCGTCGACGATGACTTCGCGCACATGGTCGAGTCCACCTTCGAGCTTTTCGACCCACGTTGCCGTGCGGGTGAGCCTATCGGCCGTCATGATGTAGTACATCAGAAACCGATCGACGTAACGCAGCGCCGTTTCTTCATCGAGGTCCGTGGCCAGCAAATCGGCGTGGCGAGGCTTCGATCCGCCGTTGCCGCATACATAGAGGTTGTAGCCTTGTTCGGTGGCGATGAGCCCAACATCCTTGCTCTGCGCCTCGGCGCACTCGCGAATACAACCGCTGACTGCCATTTTGATTTTGTGCGGCGCGCGGATGCCCTTGTATCGATTTTCCACGCGGATAGCGAATGCCACAGAATCCTGCACGCCGTAGCGGCACCAGGTAGTACCAACGCAACTCTTGACGGTCCGCACAGCCTTGCCATAGGCATGGCCACTTTCAAAGCCGGCAGTGACAAGCTCTTCCCATATTTCGGGTAGTTTTTCGACAGGGGCGCCGAACATATCGATCCGCTGCCCGCCCGTGATCTTGGTATACAGGCCGTACTTGTCTGCCACACGGGCAATGACTCCCAGCTTCTCGGGCGTGATCTCGCCGCCAGGAACGCGAGGGACAACAGAGTATGTGCCGCCCCGCTGCAGATTGGCGAGGAAACGGTCGTTCGTATCCTGGAGTGTCTGATGTTCGGATTGCAAGATGTCGTCGGCCCACAGGCTGGCTAGGATCGAAGCCACGGTCGGTTTGCAAACCTCGCAGCCGAGCCCTTGCCCACAATGGCTGAGTATTGCCGCGAAAGTCCGCAGCTCCTTGGCCTTGACGATCGCGAACAGTTCGGTGCGGGAGTAAGAAAAGTGCTCGCACAAATGACTCACGACGGCCTTGCCGGCCCGCTTCATTTCGTTCTTGAGCAGATCGGCCACCAGTGGCATACAGCCTCCACAGCCCGTTCCTGCCTTCGTGCATCGTTTCAACTCGTCCAGCGTGTCGATTCCGCCATCGAGAATGGCTGCACGGAGCGCGCCCTTGTTGACGTTGTTACATGAGCAGATTTGTGTTGAATCGGGCATGGACTCGATGCCCAATGCCGCGCTCGGCTGCGCAGAACCCAGAATCAACTCGCGCGGCAGGCACGGCAGCGGTGCGTCGCTTTTGGCGAGCATGGCCAGCCGGCCATAATCGGCGGCATCGCCGACAAGAATGCCGCCTAGCAAACGCGTGCCGTCGGGTGAAATCAGCAGCCTCTTGTAAATGCCGCCGAACGGATCTTCAAATACCAGCGGCGTCGCTCGTTCCGGCGGCGCTTCGTATGTTCCGAAGCTGGCGACATCAACGCCCATCAGCTTCAATTTCGTAGAAAGATCGGCACCGGCGAATCTGCGATCGCCGCCCGTCAGATTCGCCGCAACGATTTCAGCCATCTCGTAGCCCGGCGCGACAAGGCCGTATACCATGCCGCCATGGAGCGCACACTCACCGATCGCGAACACATGCGGATCGCAGGTCTCGAGCCGATCATCCACCGCGACTCCACCTCGCTCGCCCACTGTCAGGCCAGCAGACCGAGCTAGCTCGTCCCGTGGCCGAATGCCGGTCGAGACGATGACCATATCGACATCGATCGATTCGCCATCGGCGAATTCAATCCCCTGCACGTGGCCATTTCCGTGTATCGCCTTGGTCGACGTTCCCAGGTGAACTTTGACGCCTAGGGATTCGATTTTCCGGACCAGAATGCGCGATCCCTGATCATCGACTTGTCGCGGCATCAACTTCGACGCGAACTCGATAACGTGGGTCTCCAGCTGCAGATCGTACGCCGCTTTGGCAGCCTCAAGCCCCAGTAGACCGCCGCCAATCACCGCACAACGTCGTGCCTGCTGTGCGTAGGAGATGATGCTTTGCAGGTCCTCGATCGTGCGATAGACGAAGACGCCCGTTTTCTCGACGCCCGGAACCGGCGGCACAAAGGGGTACGACCCTGTGGCCAGCACGGCATAGTCGTACGCAACTTCAACGCCTTTGTCGGACTTTACCAGGCACGACCGCCGGTCGAGTGCCGCGGCTCGATCGCCTACGTGCAGCTCAACTCCGTTTTCCGCATACCATTCGCGGCGTGCAAGCATCAGCTTCTCAGCGTCGCGGTGGGCGAAGAACGACGTGAGGCCAACTCGATCGTAGGCACTGCGAGGTTCTTCGCAGAATGTGACGATGCGAAAACGTCTATCGCGATCGAACTCAACCAGCCGTTCGCAAAAACGTTGGCCTACCATGCCGTTACCAATGACGACAATGGTTTGGCGTTTCACGGGAACGTGTGGACTGCTATTCATGCGACACCAACCTTGTATACCGTGCTCCCTCGAAGTCACACCACATGCGCTAACTCCGGTGATAAGCTCCCAGTCGATAAGGGGAGGTCGACCGCTTGCCGCTCATTGATCGAGAGACTGGCGAACGAAATACACGTAACCGCGGCGCCGGAAATCAGCAGGGCCGCGTGCCAATCGATCGCCTCGCTCTTGAACAGGAAGCCTAGGACGACAGCGCCGGTGTTGCCGCCGGCGCCGACAATGCCGCTCACTGCTCCCAAAGCGCGGCGGTTGATAAAAGGGACGATGGCGTAAGTCGCCCCGTTTGACATTTTCACGAACATCGCAAAAGTGATCATGAGGGGAATCGCGAGCAACAGGGTAGTAGCTTGCGAGAACATCATTAGGCTGATGCCTTCGCCAAACAGCACCAGGAAGAGCCACTTAACGCGGCCCGAGAATCCCCAACGATTGCCGCAGTGATCCGCGATCCAGCCGCCGATAGCACGCATAAACAGATTCATGCCACCAAACATCGCGGCGATTAGCCCCGTCGTCTTCAGCGCCTGGGCCGGCTCAAGCTCTCGGAAGTAGTCGAAGTAGTCGAAAAAGTAGAGTGCCGCGATATTGTCGATCGTCAGTTCCATTCCAAAGCACGCGCCGTAGATCACGAACAATGACCACACACGACGGTCGCGGCACGCCTCGGCCAATGTTCCCTGGGCGGCACGCATCGTCGGCATTCGCCTCGTTGCGCGAAGTTGTCGGTAATTTCCGAGCGGAGTGTCTTGCGTGAGCAGGAAGTACGCCACACCTGTTACGGCGCATAACGCCCCGGCGAGGACCATCGCCAACCGCCAACTCGTCGCCTGACCGAGGCCGATCGTCCCGACCAGGAATGCCAAGAGCAGCGGCATTGCCAATTGCGTAACGCCGCCACCAAGGTTGCCCCAGCCTGCCGCAGTGGCATTAGCCGTGCCCACGCAGTTGCTCGCGAACATCCGCGATGTGTGGTACTGCGTGATCACAAATGCCGCACCGATCACGCCGATCAGCACGCGCAGGAACAAAAACGAGGCGAAATCATAGGCCAAGCCAATCGCCATCACCGGCAATGATCCGAGAAGTAGCAGCCACGTGTACGTGATCCGGGGGCCAAAGCGATCGCATAGCCACCCGACTAGCATTCGCGCGAAAATCGTCGCGGCGACCGACCCGATAATGCACCAGCCCACCTGGTCCCTTGTAAGTTGCAGCTCTGCACGCACCACAGGCATCAACGGAGCGATACCAAACCAAGCGAAGAAGCATAGAAAGAAAGCGATCCACGACATGTGGAACGCCCGCATCTGCGGCGTGGAGAAGTTAAAAAGCTGTATGCGCGCAGCTTTACCGTCGGTTTCCATGGCGGAGTTGCCTCTTGTGCCGTCTGGTCTTTCAAAAACGTCCGTCGAGCGACAGTTCCGCCGGATGTCGCTCGATCAGTCAGGCGTCGTCAAATGCAAGGGCCGCGCCGCGACACCGCTTGGCTGTTGGCTTTTCGGACATCCGAAGAAGATTGCCATAGCCACGATTGGTTCCCAGCGATTGACCGCCCAACATGCGGGCACCAACGCCTATCCGCTAGGCAAACCGGGCCCCGTCGAAATTCGGTATTCCCTAGTCCCGGGCGCCCGAACTTGCACAGCACTAAGGGTTTGAGATGTACACGCGATTTAACCGCCAAGTGGAACGCGATTTCCTTAGAGGTTTACGATTACCCGGCGAGTTACCGGGTTGATCCCCGGTTGCTTCTTCGCCAATTCCATGCAAGTCGGTATCTCACCATCGAACGTCGACCAGCCCGCCCTGGTCCGAGACGATTTCATCAGACGATTGAGCGCCCGTTACCTCATGGTGCTCATGGCGGTCGTGGCTCTGGTGGTGACCAATCAGGCGCTCATTCAGCCGCTGCTGGTGCGGATGAATGACTATGCGCCGGTTATTAATGTCGCTGGCCGCCAGCGCATGCTCAGCCAAAAGCTGGCCAAGGCCTCGCTGGCCTTGAAGGCGGCGCTGGACGACTCATCGCGCGCCGCTCGCCGCGCCGAGTTGCGAGAGGCATTGAGCGAATGGTCATCGGCACACCAGGCTCTGCAGCATGGCGACGCCGAGCGCGGGATCGTACGTCTTTCCTCAACGGCTATCGACGGCACCTGGTCGCAATTGCAACCTCACTTCGAAGCAATGCGGGAAGCAGCCGAATTCCTAGGACGTGACCCGATGGAGGCGGCGCAAGACGTGTCAACGGCGCTCGCCGTGATTGCCGCGCATGATCCGATGTTCCTGAGCACGATGGACCGTTTGGTCTCGCTCATGGAAACGCAATCTGCCGCCGAACTGCATAGGCTGCGCTTGCTGGCTTTGGCCATTGCCGGCACAATCGTTGCTTTGGTGAGCGCCTTGGGATGGTTCGTCATCCATCCGGCAACTCGCGCCATTCGTGGTCAGGTGGACCAATTAGAGACGCTAGTCGCCCACCGCACGCGCGAGCTTAATGAAATGCTGGCGGCCTTGCGCTCTGAAGTTGAAGAGCGTCAAGTCATGGAGTCACGCAATCGGACTCTGGCCGCGCAATTGGCGCATGCGGATCGTGTCGAGTCTGTGGGGCATCTGGCCGCCGGTCTCGCTCATGAGCTTAATCAGCCATTTGCCACGATCGTCAACTACACGGAAGCGTGTAGCCTGGCCCTCGGTCAGCCACTGGATGACCGGGGTCAGCGACATTTGCAGAATCTTATCGAGCGCGTGCGTCTTGCCTCGCTTCGAGCCGGCGGAATCGTTCGACGGATTCGCAACTTCGTGCGACCGGTGGCGACTGCCGACGTAATGCCCGTCGAGCTGGTTGCGCTCGTTCACGAAGTCGTTGCGCTGTGCCGTCCAGAGGCCAGCAGGGCCGGGACAAGCATACTGTTCCAACCGCCAACCGGCGGAGAGATCATCGTTGAAGTCGATCCGATCCAAATCCAACAGGTGCTGGTCAACCTTATTCAGAACGCATTCCATGCTTTGGAGGTCGTTTCCGCCCAGGACCGCCGGATTGTGCTGCAGATTAAAGTGCAGCCGGAATCTGCACAAATCGACGTCGTCGACAATGGACAGGGACTTGGCGACGCCGATCCCGATTCGTTGTTCGCGCCCTTTCACACAACCAAGACCGATGGCTTAGGCATCGGTTTGTCCATCTGCCGCTCGATCATCGAGCAGCATCATGGGACCATCTGGGCGCAATCGTTATCACCGCAAGGTGCCCATTTCTCATTCGTATTACCACGACTGCAGAGCCATGCCGCTGAGTACGACCGACAAGCAGACAGTGTTTGTCGTTGACGACGACGAGCAGATGCGCGATTCGCTCCGCGTGTTGCTGGAAATGCTGGGCTTCCACGTTAACGCATTCGGTACGCCGGCAAGTTTCCTACGCTTTTATCGGTCGGAAATGCGAGGCTGTCTATTACTCGACATCCGCATGCCGCGGCAGTCGGGTCTCGAACTCTACGAGCAACTGCTCGGTGAGGGAAAGCGGATTCCAGTGATCTTTATCACGGCGCATGCAGACGTTTCGACTGCGGTAGCCGCGATGAAAACGGGCGCGATCGAGTTCTTGGAAAAACCCTTTGAACGCGCAACGTTGCTCGAGCGCGTGGAAAAGGCTTTGGCGCTTGACGCCGAGTGGCGACAGAGCGATGCGGAGTTTACCTCACTCGCCGAGCGCATCGCTCGCCTCAACCCGCGCGACCGTGACACGCTCAGGCTTATTGAAGCCGGCTTGACAAACAAGGCAATGGCAGGTCGCCTGCAACTAACGGAACGCGCGGTCGAAATGCGCCGATCGGCGATCATGCGCAAGCTGCGAGTTCGCACCATGGCGGAACTGATCGAACTCACGGCCACACATCGCGTACTGGCCGACTTGCGTCGAGCAACTGCGGACCGCGTGGATCGCTGAAAGGCCTTGTTTCCCAACGCCGCACTTATCATCATCTCACGCGTTGGCCGCACTCTTGCGACGCCAATCAAATCGCGCAGCGCCAAAGCAGCACTTCATTGCGTCGCCCAGCGCCGCCTCCAGCCAAATGCTGCTAACTCTACATGCGATGAGGGCGGCTACGGGCGTCGACCTGTTTTCGAGCAGTACCGATTCGGTCGCTATACTCGTCCGACTAGCCTTCCGGATCTAAAGATGACGAATCTGGTCGCGCCGCATGGAGTCGCCTGGCACAGTCTTGTTGCGGCTGAGATTCGGCACTTACAGGTACGCTGTTCCGCTTTCTTCTATTAAAAGCTCCCTCACTGATCCCTACGCCGGAGCGCGCATCCAAGGCGTTACGCGACGGCGGAAGGCATCACACCCACTTTGCAAGACCGCGGCGCAGCATCGAGGAAACGACAACTATGCAGTACGTGACTTGGCCAACTCGTTGATCGCTTAAGGAACTCCAAGACTAAAAGGAAGCGTCCGTCAAGAAGCTATGCACGCCGAGAGTGGTATAGAGTAGCGTTCGCGACAAGAGTCGCTGGAGCTTTGTGGTTGGCCTGCCAGGGGCGCCACATGGCCGCGCTATTCGCCAGCAAAACCGACGACGTGCGCTTGCGTGCTTGAGTTACAAGGAAAACACCGAAAGCAATGCCGCTAATGAACAACGTTTCTGAAGCCGGTTCGGGAACTGGTGTTGTCACAATGTTTCCAGTCAGCGAGATCTGAATGCCGATCGGCAGTCCGAGAAACAAATCCGTGGCGTCGACGGTTAGCGACCCCGCGACCGCCATCGAGAGTTGACCATTGAGGTACGTGCCTGACAGATCAACACTTCCGTTGGTTGGCGGAATAAAACTCGAGGCGTTGTAAAGACCACTGAGCGGGTTGATGGCTGAAAGGGCTATGTCGCCCGCGGTTAATCCTGCGACTCCGAGTGGATCGCTAAATGCTCCACCAGGTCCAAGCGGCAAGGCGTCGGACGACACAAAATTAAACAAGGCGTTATTGATCCGCGCTGGGATGAACGTGTCCGGAGCCGGGCCAGCGCCAAGCGTTGTTACCAGATAGCCACCGAGCTGGCCGGCAATTGGCGCGGCGGTGAATGAACTGCCGCTCGGAGAGCCTGGCTGCCACAGCCCAGAGTCGAGCAAGCCAACATTCGATCCGCCGTCGATTGAAAACGCGCCTGGCGTTATGTCGATCGTTCCTGTCGCTTGCGCGGAAAGCCCGTTGCTGAAGCCAGGAAAGCGCATTCCGTTGCCGCTAGACAGCGTACCCTGTGGAACATCTCCCTGGCCGACGAATGTGCCAAGCACCGTGCCGTCGTCCAGTCCGACGAGCGAGAATTGAAAATTGAGCATGCTCAGATTGCTGTCAATCGTCAGCGTATCTGCTGCAGATACGCTTTGCGATCCAAGCAGAATTGCAGCCAACATCGCGCCGCCAGTGAGCGTGCGACAATGGCGAGCCATGCGAATGTTCATCAGCTTTTCCTTGTAAGAGCGGTAGGAGAAAGATTTGCGTGGCGCGCACACTCTAACAGTGCGTACGAGCGCCGCATGAAGTAGAGGAATATGCGACCGGCCGTTGGACGGTTGACCGAGGCCCGGAATTCAACCGATTGAAGATGGCGCGTACTTTTTGGAGAACGCGAGCCAAGGGCCGACTGAAGGTAAAACGCGCGTACTGGGGAAGAGCAATCTCGACCGGCCGCGCGAAGATGGGTCGAGGCAACGCACGTGCTCAACTCGCCGCGCAATGAAGCGCCAACGCTCGAACACGCTTGGATTGCCTTCATTAGTCAACTCCAAAAAAGACGCGCGGACCATTGGAAACAACAATGGGACTGGGAGCGTAGAATCGCTCACGCAGGAATATCGCCGGAACGAGATACCGCAATATCATCGCTAACAAGCGACGCGCGGCGTCCGGCATTAAAGAGAGGGCAGTAGCGTGCTCCTCTGAGCAGCTGTGTATTAGCTGACTTTGAACGCAATGCAGGTTCTGGTTACGGCCAGACTACTCGACTCGGACACCGAGTGCAATCAGCTGGCCGTCTCACAAATCAAAACTCTGGATTGCCGTCGGAGCCCAAAGATGCCTGCCCCGGACTACCTTCTTTCGCTCGCTCTGCGGCCGAAATACGGTCCCCTTTCGTAACGTCCTGGCGAATGTGTGCACCACAAGTCTAGATGGTCATTTAGATCATTGAGGTATCAGAAGGGGGCGTTAGCTAGCGTTTCTCGTAATCCACCTTTTTGCCATCCTGGACCAGCTTGACTCCGTCGACCACGATCCTATCGCCTGTGCTAATCCCTGAGCTGACGACAACCTGGTCTTCCGTTTCAGTCTGAATGGTGATCAAGCGCCGACTTGCCACGTCGTCTTTGTCGACCACGAAGACGTAGCGCTTGCCGTCGTCTTCGAACGTCGCCTTTTGAGGGATGGCGATGACGTTCTTGCGCATCGCGCTGATCAATACAGTGCCGGTCTGACCGTGACGCAGCTCGCCATCCGGGTTCGGAAAATCGGCGCGGATGTCGATATTTTTTGTCTGGTTTTTGGAGTAGGTTCCGATCGCACCAATGCGGCCTACCTCTGAGAACTTTTTGCCGTTCGCCTGCGTGAGTTCGATTTTCAGGTCATCTTTGTTCTGCTTCACGTCGGCCATGTACCCCAGATACCGGGCGTCGGGGAGGTTGAAATAGACCCACATCAGACTGGGATCCGTCAAGCTCGTTTGGGTCTCACCGTCCTTGACGAAGCGGCCCTCGGGAGCTTCGAATCGCCCAATCTCGCCGGCAAACGGTGCTTTGACTCGGGCAAATTTCAATGCTTCTTCCGCCAGTTTCACTTTGGCTTCCGCCTGTGACACATTTGCTTGGCTCAGTTGCACCTCGGTTTCAGTGATTACGCTTTTCTCGAACAACTTCTTCTGGGATGCGTATTCCAGTTCCGCGACCTTTAGTTCGGCTTTTTCGGCATCAAGCTTGGCTTGATGCAGCTCGGGCGCGACAGCGAACAGCAAATCTCCATCCTTTACCTTCTGCCCCTCTTTGATCGAAGCCTCGTCCAGAAACCCCTCTGCCAGGGCGCGGATTTGAATGTGACGGTACGCGTGGATCTGGCAGGGATACTCCTGTGTCAAGTTGACATCGCCTGACTCCACGGGCGCGATCGTGATTTTCTGATTGTCCTTGGCGGGCGTTGGTTTTGGCGGTTGTCCCGACTCCTGGGCTCGAATGGGCAGCAACGACGACGATGCCGCGACGATCAGCAACAGCACCCATCCGCCGACCGAAATCCGTGTTCGCACTCTTGAATCGGTGAGCATTTGAATTCTCTTTCGTAGCGCGGATGTTCCGCTGAAGTTTAATAACAACGCCGGGCGCGAAAAGTCGCGACAGTTCATCAGGTCGATCACGCTGAGCAGCGTCTGTGCATAGGACTTGCGTGAGCCGGGGCATCGCTGGAGAGCCATGGCATCACAGCACGCTTCGGCCGCCAGGCCAAGTTCTCGCCTGGCCAACCACGCCACCGGATGCCACCAAAACAAAGTGGTCACAAAGAACCCGAACAGGTTGCTCCAGTGGTCGCAGCGCTTGAGGTGAGCCAGTTCGTGGGCCAGCACAAACTCCAACTGGCCGTCGTCCAGCGACTCGATTAATGGCTGTGAAAGGACGACCACGGATTGCCGCGGTCCCGCCCAAACCAACGGTGCCAGCGGTGCATCCACGATGATCAAATCCGGAATCGTCCGCAGGCGGAATTCTGGTGCGAGTTTGCCGAGAAGCTGCTGGGCGCGATCCGATGGGGATTGATGGCCCGTCAATAAACGCTGTAGCCGCTGAAGTTGGCGGAAGGCGATCAGCCAGATCCCCATCGTTACGGCGAGACTGGCCAGCACGACGGCGATCGTGACGAATCGCCCGAGATTCGTGTTCAATCGGTCGGCGGCGAGCACGACCGGTACTCGAGCGTCCGGCGATGGACTGCGTGGCGGTGAGAGGGCTGTCTGACTCGTCGAGTCAGCGACGATGGCATGCTGTTGCAGTTCGATGGTCGCTGCCGGCTGCGCGGTGGAGTTCGAAAATCGATCGGCAGAGAGGTTCCAGGCATCTGGTATCAAGGGCAGCGGAATGAAAGGCGGCGTCACCATCTTCACGAGGACGAGCAACCACAGCCCATGGCAGATGGCCGGTCGTGTGCAGATCTGCGGAGCGCGCGTCAGGCACCAGACGAGGATGCCGAAGGGAATGCACAGGACGAGATTCCAACCCAGCCGTGTGACCAGTTCGTCCATGGCTCAGTCTCCCATTTTGTCGATCATCATTTCGATCGCCGCGCGGTCTTTGCGACTGAGTTTTGTCTGATCCAGTAGCGACAGCAGCAGCGGAGCAAGCGAGCCGCCAAAATGGCTGTCGGCCAATTTCTTCAAATGCTGACCCACGAACTGTTGTTGCGTGATCGTGGCGAAGAATTGGTGTGCAAATCCGGTTTTGTCGACGCGGACCAATCCCTTCTCCGTCAACCGATCAAGAAAGCTTTTGACTCCACCGTGCAACGAGTGCTCGTGCCGTCCATACACCGCGAGCACAATGTCGCGCACAGGCACCCCGTCAGGATGCTTCCACAGCACCTCGAGCACCGACAATTCTGCGTCGGTGACCTCTTCGTTGATCTTCGTCATTCAATGTGCCTTTTGATATCCGATTGCTCTGTTGAAAACTGATTGGATGGGCTATGTTTGGTCGGTTGTTTTGGTTGTTGGCTGGTCCAGGGAGGGACAGCGATGCGCGAGGCAACGACGCGTCGGATGACGAAGTCGCCCGTTCGTTTGGCGCGCGAGGCAC
>DASXEJ010000067.1 GCA_036490175.1 Pirellulales bacterium
GCGATCGTCGGCCAGACGCAAGGTTGGCTCGGCGTCGAGTGCTCGAGCGAGGAAATGGCCGTTTGGATGCTCCGGGCGGTCGTGGTCGAAGATGTCCTGGCACGCCGCGAAGGCAGCCAGCTCTGCGTGCCGATCGACATGAGCGATTCCGCCTTCGAGCCGATCGCCCAAACGGCCGACGCCGTTTCCCAGGCGCACCGATTGTGGAAGCTCTATGCCGCCCGGTAGCTTCATTGCGCCGCCCCATTTAATAGTACGACTACGATGAATCCGATCCTGTCGCGAATCCTCGTGATCGTGCTCGCAGGCGTCTGTGCCGTTGCGTCGTGGGCGTGCTTGCGAGACGCGATGCGCGCCGTTCGGACGCGGCGGATTGCTCTCACGCGACGGAGCGTGGTAGAAGGCGAGGAAGCAGTACACTACGGTGCAAAGCTGCTGTTCTTCGGCGTCTGCGTCGGTGCGACTGCTGTGTTTGTGCTCTACTGCCTCACCATGTTCTGAGCGTTCTGGCTCGCGATTTCGCAGCCGCTCTGCCCCATAGACCCTCAATGCCAGCCGCGCCATGAAATCTATAATCTTGCTACTGGCCTTCGCCGGCCTGTTGATCTCGGTGCCGGCATGCAACCGCGCTCGACCGGAAGAGCCGGCTAGCGTGGTGCCCGCAAGCGAGTTGAGGTACACCGACGTATTGCCGCACGGCAACGGCGCCATCGAAAGCGGCCGGAGCTACGTCTACTGTGCGACGTTTCAACTGACGTGGGACGAACTGCGCAAGCTGTCGGGCGATGCGCCCGTTCGGCTGATGGGCGACCCGCCGCTGGCCGCCGTGCTGAACGACCACCGCTTCGACCGAGCGGACTTGTCGCCCGCTGATTACCTGGCAATGTCCGGCCGTGTGAACCAGGGGATCGTGGCAGAGATCCGCCAGGCCGTGGCGACTCGATTTCCCCGAGCGACGCTAAAAGTATCCGAGGCGGCGACGTCGGACGGCCTTTATTTGTACACGTATCTCGACAAGCTGATGCCGTTTGCCGAGAAGTTCGATCGGGTCGCTGCCATCCCATTTCAGGCTGGCGGAGAAACAGCTGGGGTCGCGGCCTTCGGCATCGAGGGATTCTATTCGTCTTCCAAACGAGGCAGGGCACTGGCGAAACAGCTCAGCGTACTCGACTATCGCGGCGAAGACGATTTCATTCTGCGATTGAACACGACGGCCAAGGAAGACGAGTTGATCCTGGCCAAAGTGGCTCCGCACGCCACGCTCTCGGAGACCGTGGCCGCAGTCGAGCAGCGTATTAAGGAAGCGCGAAAGGCGGTCAAATGGCCCGGCGCCGAAGAATTTCTTTACCAGCCACACGATGAAGAACCGCTCAAGATTCCGATCGTCTCGCTGGCGATCGATCGCGAGTATGCCGAGCTAATGGATCGGCCAATCGAGAATCGAGAACTCACGGGGCTTCCGATCGTTCAGGCCCGGCAGAGGGTCTTATTTCACCTGGACGAGCGTGGAGCACGGCTCGAATCCAACGCCTGGTCGGCGGTAAAATCCGAGCAGACCAATCGGCCGCGAAAGTATGTCTTCGACAAACCGTTTCTGCTCTACGTCAAAAAGGCCGGCGACCATACCCCCTACTTTGCACTCTGGGTGGGCAGCTTTGATCTGCTTCGGACGAAATAAAGCTGTAACGGTATGACGCGATTCGATCAAGCCGCAGTCAATGGCGCCGCCCGTTGCCAGGAGAATGCTCAACGGCGTCTTGGCACAACGATTTTGCTGTACGTTGTCGCGGTTCTGTCGACTTGGGTGGCGGTACTTTGGCCAGCGGCGTCGATTCTGGCAGTGATTGGCTTCGGCTATCTTGCCATCCGATGGTGTCTTTTCGATTTGGATGCCCAAGGCCAGCCGGCGCCGGAATGGCTAACATTCGGTTGGCCCGTCTGGCCCATCGTTGTGGCCGCATATCTGCTTGGCTATCACGGGATTCGGGGAGTGAAGCTGGCGATTGCCCATTCGGCGGGCCTGGCGGCGGCCGGCCTGATTGGGCTTTGCCTGGGCGGCTATTCGCCACTGGGTTGGGTGGGGCATACCGTGACGAACGGTGTGTTGCTGCTCGCAATGGTGGCGAGCGTTGTCCTGTTCCTGCTCGGCGTGCAGCGACGATATCCCAAAGCGATTCTTCTGGCCGTGGTCCTGGCGGCGCCCGTATGCCTTGCAGCCACCTGGCGGTTTGCAGCTGACGCTTCGTCGCGCGAGTGGATGCGTAAAATCACCGGGGTGGAGTTCGCATTGGGCTCGCCCGGGCACTGGTATGACACTGGTCCGAGCTTCAATGGCGATGGCTACATAATTGAGGAATACCGACTTTCGCCGGAGGTCGCAGAACGGTTTCTCAAGTTTCTGCCCGAGATGGCTGATCGACCGAAACTTTGGCCGAGTTCGGGCGATCGGCACGTGGAGCATTGGAAGACCGGTCGGCCAGGCAAGGCCGACATCCCCTATATTAATTTTGCCTTACACGCCAACATCTACTCGATCGGCGGGCCTTCGCTGGTTGGCCAAGAGGCCGACGCGCAGGCAATGCAGACGCGCGCGCTCAAGTCACTCGAAAAATCAACGACACATTTTGCGTATTTCTACAAGGCCGGTTCCAGTTCGGGAGGACAACTGTGGGTGCAAAATGTCCTGCTGTACATCATCGATGCTCGGGCCAACAGGCTATACCGCATCGACTTTGACACTTGAGGCCGCCCGTCATTGCCTCTCCGCACGCCTGCCATTCACGCCCGGCTATGCTTCGATGAGAACTTTCGAAGCAGCCGTCGCTAAAGAATGCCGCATTCTGAGGACGACCACGCACCCTACTTCGCACTCTGGGTAGGCCGCCTCGATTTGCTTCGGAGAGAATAAGGGCCGCACGGCCGGTTCCGCGTCGCCAAGTTGCACGCGACCTACGCAAAATGCCGCGGCTGGCCGGTTGATTCGAGCACCGACATCCAGAGATCGCCGTCGGGATCGACGGTGTTGCGCTGGCGGATCGCCAGTTGCATCGGCACGTGGACGAATCGGCCGTGCCAGCGGCCGACGACCATCTCGG
>DASXEJ010000068.1 GCA_036490175.1 Pirellulales bacterium
CGTGTCGCCCTCCGCTGATTTGATGATGCCTGGGTCCGTTATCGGCATTCTTTTGCCGAGACCGAGAATTTTACCTCAGCCCGGCTTACATCGCATCCGTGTCCCGGCGATTCCCATGCGCGGTCCGAAGTGGCTTTGTACCGTCACCGGCATCGGCATCAGGATCGGGCCATGAATGAGCAACTTCTTTTCGCCGCCATCGAATTGCTGGAATCCGTCCGCAAAGAAGGCTGCGACGGCCTCGTGGTTGCGAGCGCCGATTACTACGCCACGTTGCAAAAAGTCGTCCATGCGATGACTGGCTTGGAATACGGCAGGTTCATCGAAGAGTGAGGTTGGCGATGCAACTCGACGAATTGACCATCGAAAAAGCTGCCAAAGAAATGGCAGGCAACTGGCGAGACTTCCATTGCTTCGTTTGGTTCCGTGACAAGGAACTCGAAGACCCTGACGCCTGGGCCATCGTTTACACCAGCAATCGGGACAGCGGCCTACTCGACCACTCGAATGCCCAGGTCATTGCCCAGGCACTTGAGCCATTCACCGAGGCCGACGATCCCGACGTGGTGGTCGAGAGCCATTCGCATTGGGCAGTCGGTCACGTCGATGGCTTTTCAATTCGAGTTTTTCGCAATGGCCAAATCACCGAGGCGTTCAAGGTCTACCACGAACTGGCCCAGCAGATGGCCGACTACCCGATTCTCGATGAGTCCGATTATTCGGAGCGCGAACTCGATGCGACGTTTGAAAATCTGCCGCTCGCAGCATGGCGATTGAAGAACGACTACGAGTTGCCCGAGGGCTGGGAGCCGGAAGTTTATTCCTGGCTCTCCGACCATCGCTGCTCCGCTCTGGAGAACACCGACGATCAAGGCGGCTACCCGGACGAGGAAGACCTTGAAGCCGCCTTCGACGCACTTGGCTATCAGCAAACGAATTGAGGGAACGCGATCATGGGTTGGCTTTTCACCCACGGCAGCACGTTGAAATCGCAGATACGGCATCTTTCCGAGGGCTGGGAGCGCCAACTCCCGGACGGCACAAACGTCGAGACGACCTGCCTTGCGCATTGCTACCGAGGCGGTTCGTTCAGCGGCAATTTGTGGTCGGTTTGGGAACGAACATTTGTGCGTGACGGCCAAGAAACTCAGCCTGCCGAACGATGGATCACGCTCTGCTTGCTCAATTATCAGACCGGCTACGGTTGGGGCTACAAGGACATGGAAGAGGCGAGTGGCCCTTACTTCTACTCGTGTCCGCTGAAGTATTTGGGTAAGCGCGCACCAGGGCCATTCTTGAAGCGGAGGCTAAGCTGTCGGGGTAACGAGGCGTTCTCGAATCCCAACAGGAGCGCGGAGGATGGCACGGCAAGCAGATGAGTCGAAGCGAAAGTTATGGCAGCGGCGGTCACGGGAGTTTGATTGCGGCAGCGAAACGGTCGCTGATTTCTGCGACCGCGTGGGGGTGTCGGTCGCGACCTTTTATGTATGGCGGCGCAAGTTGAAGGCGGCTCTGCAGCCCACACGCACGCCGACGCCTGCTGCTGGTTCGGCGCCTGTGCGGCCCGCAACGCCAGCGCGTCGACGTCGGGTCACAAGGGAGGCCACGGCCGCCGGCATGACCTTTCTGCCGGTCGCAGTCAGCGGCGGAGCCGGGGTCGAGGTCTGGCTGGCGGATGGCACGCGCGTGAGCGTGCCCTGCCACGAGCGGGGCGCCCTGCGGACAGTGATCGCCGCCCTGCTGCGTGCGTCGCGTGGCCATCGCCAGACGGAGCAGCGCGGATGTTGAGTCTGCCGCCGGGCGTCCAGGTGTTCATGGCGGTCGAGCCGGTGGACATGAGAAAGAGTTTTGATGGTTTGAGCGCAGCGGTGCAGGCGGTCTTCGCGCGCGATGTGCTCGACGGCCACTTGTTCTTGTTTCTCAATCGGCGCCGCGACCGGTTGAAGGTTCTGTGGTGGGATCGAGATGGTCTCGCGATTTTTTGCAAACGGCTGGAGGGTGGGACCTACGAAATTCCACCGTCGGCGGCCGATACCAAGCAACTGCGGCTGGACGCTACGCAACTGGCGCTGTTATTGGGCGGCGTGCAGTTGGACTCGGTGCGGCATCGCCGCCGTTACCAGCCGCCGCGCTCGGCAGCCGGTTGAACAAATCCAAAGATTTGTTCGGGCCGCTTGTAACCAACGGTCGGCCAGCGACAATCCTTGGCATGCAGGACGCGCATGCCTTTCCGGATGATCTGGCCGCTTGCCAGGCGTTGCTCATTGAGCAGGCTCGGGCCTTGATCGATCTGCGAGCCACGCGCGAGCAGCTTTCGCACGAGAACGAAGAGCTGACGCTGGCGATTCAAAAGCTGCTGTCGCGTTTGTATGGCCGGCGGAGCGAGCGGCACGCGGACGACCCGGCGCAGCAGCGGCTCGATTTTGAGCATGCTGCCGGGGGCGACGATCCGGATGTGCAAGACGGCCTGGCCGACGCCGCGGCCGAAGCCCAGCGGCTGGTCGATCAGCATGTGCTCGGCCGCCGCGCCAAGCCGCGAAAGCTTCGCAATGAACAACTGCCGGCCCATCTGCCGCGTTACGAAGTCACGGCCGAAGTGCCGCCGCATCAGCAGCACTGCCAAGAGCACGGCGCGCGGCAAGTCATTGGCTACGACGTGACCGAGACGCTGGAGTTCGAGCGGCCGAAGCTGCGCGTGCGCGTGACGAAGTATCCCAAGCTGGCCTGCCCGGGCCAGCCGCAGTGCGGTGTGGCCCAGCCGCCGCGGCCGGCCAGCCTGGTGGAAGGCAACCGCTACGACACGGGCATCGCCGCCGAGATCGTCACCGCCAAGTATGCCTATCACCTGCCGACCTACCGGCAGCAGGACTGGTTCGCCGGCAGTGGCTGGATGCCCGGCCGTTCGACGCTGTTGAACATCATGGCTAGCTCGGCCTACGTGCTGGAGCCGCTGTATCTGCACTATGCCGACTGGGTGCGCACTTCGCCGGTGATCCCGACCGACGAAACGAGCGTGATGCTGCTCCTGCCGCCGGAGATTCCCGCCGCGCGCGACGACCCGAAATCGCAGCAGATCCACGAAGTGCTCAGCGCCGCGCGGGCAGCGAATAAATCGCACGTGTCGGCCCGGATGTGGGTTTACCGCAGCTTGGGCGCCGCGGGGGCCAACGTGTTCGACTTCCAGGTCTCGCGGCGCCGGGATGGCCCGCAAGAGTTCTTGCGAAACTACACGGGCACGCTGCTGGGCGACTGTTACGCGGGCTTCGAGTCGATCGTGCTGGCCAGCGACAGCCGTATCGTGCGCGCGGCCTGCCATGCTCACGCGCGGCGCAAGCTCTTCGAGGCGCGCCAGTACCATCCGCTGGAGGTGCCGCAGTTGCTGGCCTGGTACCGGCAGTTATACGACGTCGAGGACCAGGCCCGCGGTCAGGCTCCAGAAGCCGTGCTGACGTTGCGTCAGCAGTTGAGCGTGCCGATCATGGGCCGCCTGCGCGTGTGGCTCGACAGTGACGCGGCGCGGCAGGTGTTGCCCAAGAGCCCACTGGGCGAGGCAGTGCGTTATCTGAACAACCAGTGGGAAGCCTTGAGCGTGTTCCTCGACGACGGCCGCGTGCCGATCGACAACAACGAAACCGAACAGTTGATGAAGCAGGTGGCAACTGGACGAAAAAACTGGCTCTTTATCGGCAGTGTCGAAGCGGGCTACCGCGCGGCGATCTTGATGACGATCGTGAGCACGGCCCACCGCTACCACTTGGACATCTGGCTGTACTTGAAAGACGTTCTCGACCAGCTGCTGCGTGGCGAGCGTGACCTGGCGAGCTTGCGTGCCGATCGTTGGGCCGTGGAGCATCCCGCGGCGATTCGGCCATATCGTGTCGACGAAGTCCGCTACCGAGCCGAGAGCAAAACCGTGCGTCGCGCTCATCGCCGTCTCGGTCAACGCCACCGCTCCGGCCAGTCCTGATCCACCCCGCCTCCCGCCGCCGCTCCCTTGCGTCACCCTGGTGCCCCTGGGCGCTCACGTATTTGGACATGGTGCCCGTCGTGGCCAGCGAGTCCTGGCGCGAAGGAGTTCGGACCTACCATGCCCGAGCCAAAGAGCGCCGACAGAAACGCAAGGCAAGTTCATCGAAGTAGCCTTGTACCAAGCAGGGCATCAGCACGACATGTCGTTGTGCAGGCACAATCAGAGAGGAAGTCATGTCCGATCCGACCGAGGAAATCCGTCGTGAACTCGTCGCACAAATCAATGCCGAGCCTGGGAGCCGTGGGGCACTTGAAGCCGAGTATGGGCAAGTGTGGGACACGAGCCAGTTGACCGAGGACTTCGAGGTTCTTGGCTTTTTGGCTCCGATGATCGTGGCTCGGCGTCGTGCCGATGGCGTCAAGGGCAGTCTGATGTTTCAGCACAATCCGAGGTTCTACTTCGGATTCGTTCCGGCGTAGCTGCCGAACCACCCTTGTACCGGAGTGGGTGTCACCCAAGCATCCACGAGGAACAAGTCATGCTTCAGCACAAAGTCGCAATCATCATCCCCAGCACGGTCAACGGAAATGAACCGGCCCCTCGGCAACTGGTTAACCGATGGATTCAAGCTGCGAAGCTGAAATTCGGCCGATTATTCGGCGGCTTCACTTGCTTCGATGCCGAAGGCGGCTGGGTTTCCGAGCAGCACGGCTTGATCGAGGAGGCGGTCACGGTCGTTTCGTCCTTCACCGATGGGGACGGGCTGCGATTCATCGACGACGTGAAGGAATTCGCCGCTCGCATGGCCGAGGCAATGGGCCAGGAAGCCGTCAGCATCGAACTCGACCATACTTTGCAGTTCATCACGCCGGTTATGGTGGCGGGTTGATGCACTCAGGCCCGGCTCGCTGTGGCGAGCCGGGCTTATCCTTGTATGCCGAGCATGTTTGACAGTTGGAAGGTGCAAGTCCTTTAACCAGCCTGATGGAGGTGAAGGTTTAGCGAAGTGCAAGGGCGTCGTCGCGAGGCGTCGTCTGAAGGAAGCATGGAGCAAAGCCGCGGCCCGACGTACAGGAATCGGATCTGAGGCAATCCTGGTCGGACGAGCGAGCAAGAGATCGCAAAGTCCAAATCCATCAAAGGCCAGGGTTGTAAATCCGGCGGGCGTGCGGTGAAGACGGTCAAACTTACCTCGGGAGGTCTGCGTCGTGTCGTGGAATCACGACTGGGCGAGCCGCAAGGCACGCCGATCGCGCCGCAGAAGTCAGCAGAGGGCGTAGTAACCGGCGTCGGACCGGCGGAGCGGGACACTCGTCCGAAAGGAGAGAAACAGCCAGTGCCTGCCGGGGCCGTGACAACCGGGAAGGCCCGAACGGTCCTCGTCCGAGAGCGACGAGTAAATGGCAGGGTCAGTAGGACACGCGACTCATGGGTGCCAAGCGGCAGAACAACCAGCTCTGGCTGGCCTTTGCGACGGAGAGTAGGAGTGAAGCTCCGATGGCCGCCGCTGAAGGGTCCGAATCGCCCGTGGCGAAGGGTGCAACCGAACACCCGGCAGACACCCGGCAACTGATGGAGGAGGTATGCGAGCGATCTAACCTCTGGAAGGCGTTACGACGAGTCGTGGCCAACGGCGGTAGCCCAGGCGTGGACGGAATGCCCGTCACGCGTCTGAAAAGTTACCTGCGGAAGTATTGGCCGGCCATCCGTGAGCAACTGCTCTCGGGCACTTACCAGCCGCAGCCGGTGAAGCGGGTCGAGATTCCGAAAGCGGAC
Source organism: Pirellulales bacterium (assembly GCA_036490175.1). Classification (NCBI taxonomy): domain Bacteria; kingdom Pseudomonadati; phylum Planctomycetota; class Planctomycetia; order Pirellulales; species Pirellulales bacterium. The sequence continues at coordinate 5,747 of DASXEJ010000068.1, forward strand.
GGCGGGGTGCGCAAGCTTGGCATTCCGACGGCGCTCGACCGCTTTATCCAGCAGGCGGTGCTTCAAGTCCTGCAAGCACGTTGGGACGGAACATTCGCGGAGCAGAGCTTCGGCTTTCGCCCCGGACGCTCGGCACATCAAGCGGTTTTGGCAGCCCAAGGCTACATGGCCGACGGCTGTCGCTGGGTGGTGGACATCGACCTGGAGAAATTCTTCGATCGGGTCAACCACGATGCCTTGATGGGCCGAGTGGCCAAACGGGCAGAAGACAAGCGGCTGCTCAAAGTCATCCGGGCGTTCCTCAAGGCCGGAGTGATGGAGAATGGCTTGGTCGGACCGACCGACGAAGGCACGCCGCAAGGCGGTCCTCTGTCTCCCTTGCTGAGCAATCTGATGCTCGACGATTTGGACCAAGAGCTGACGCGGCGTGGGCTGCGGTTCGCTCGCTACGCGGACGACTGTAATATCTACGTCCGCAGCCGGCGGGCTGGCCAGCGAGTGATGGAAAGCATTACGCGGTTCATCGCTACGAAGCTGAAGCTCAAGGTCAATCAAGCGAAGAGCGCGGTGGCTCGGCCGTGGGAGCGAAAGTTCCTGGGCTTCAGCTTCACCAATGGTCGAGAGCCAAAACGGCGAATTGCGCCGCAGGCTCTGGCCCGTTTTCAGGAGCGAGTACGGGAACTGACGCGGCGAACGCGGGGCGTCTCCTTGACACAGATGGTCGGACAACTGGCCCGCTATATGAATGGCTGGCGTGGTTACTTCGGCTTCTGCCAAAGCCCTTCGGTGCTTCGCGACCTCGACTCATGGATCCGGCGACGCTTGCGTAGCGTCGCCTGGAAGCAGTGGAAACGCGGAACACGCCGCTACGCGGAACTTCGCCGACGGCACGTGGGACGCGACTTGGCGGCTCAAACCGCCGGCAGCCCTCACGGACCCTGGCGATTGAGCCGCAGCCCGGCCCTTAGTTTCGCACTGCCGAACGCCTCCTGGGCATCGCTTGGCCTCCCCACCCTCATGCCGACGTGACCGCTTAACCAGCCGAACCGCCGTGTACGGACCCGTACGCACGGTGGTGTGGGAGGGGCGGAGCCGCAAGGCTCCCCCCTATCCCGATATTCGGTGAAGTTTATTTGTACCGAAGCAGGCATGATTACCCCTCCAAAACCTCTGTTCTCGCTCGGTCGAAACCTTGCCACGCCCGGTGCCATCGAGGCACTGGCAGCGAGTGGCCAAACTCCCGCCGAGTTCTTACGGCGCCACATCGCCGGAGATTGGGGTGACGTTTGCCCGGAAGATGCCAAACGGAATGACGAGGCCCTCGTCGATGGCAGCCGGATTCTGTCGGTCTATCGTACAAAGAAGGGCGTGAAGGTCTGGATTATCACCGAGGCCGCTGACGACAACGGCAATCGGTCGGCGACGACGCTGTTGCTGCCTTCCGATTATTGAGCCTCGTCGTCGCTCGTGAAGTGCCTTTGTACCGGGCCATGCATGGACCTTTTCGTAATTGGAATCGGCTCTGGCTGCGTTATCGCCAACGGCCGACTCGATGTCTGGAACGGAACCGGGTTCGGCAATCTGCATCGTGCCCGGGTGTTCGCCCGCCGTTCCGCCGCTCAGGCGGAACTTGAACGAATCGAAACATCCCGAGAACAACCGACCATGAAGACCTACGTCAACCGAATCGGCCCGGAAGACTTCGACCGCTACGTGATCGTCAATGAGGATCACGAAGTTTTTGATGGTGAAGGCTTCGGTGATCTACGTTCTGGCCTGGTCTACGCCAACCGCGATCTTGCTGAGCAAGATGCGGCTCGAATCGAAGCGGAACGTTCCAATTTTTTTCAGGGTGAATGAAGTGGGGCAGCGTTCGCCCAAGCGAATCGCAGTTTTATTTTTCAAAACTCAAAAACTATTTTGAAAAAACCTGAGAAACGGGTCCCCGTGGGGGACCGGGACTCCAACTACGCCGGGTTTTTTCTTCTTGGCCCATGCACAATCTGGTCCCATCGGAGCCGACTTGCCCATGTTCGAGCATTGGAAGCAGATGTTGGTGGTCTTCAGCGTCCTGGTCGCTCTTGTCGTTTGGGGTGGGTGGCTGCCGGGCGCGGCGCTCGTCGCCACGATCCTGTTGGCCGCGGGGGCGTTCGCAATCAGTGCGAATCAACTGCATCCGGCGGGGTATGCCGTTCTGACCCTGGTGGTCTTGGTCATTTTCCCTGGGATGATCGGGCTGCTCGCGGTGGTCGGCGTGCTGGGCCTAGTCGGCCTTGCCATCAACAGATTATTCTGACCTTTATTTCATGGACGAACTCGAAACCTACGTTGCCGACCGGCTGCGCGATTTGATGGCCGATTTAAAATCCGGCGACATCGATCTCGCCTGGGAATCCGCCGCCGATCTTATGCCGATGGGACCGGCTGCCGGACCGGCAGTGCCCGCCCTGATCGAAGTCCTGCTCGACCGCCGCCGCACCAAATTCAATTTCTATGCGAGGGGGATGGCAGCCGACGCGCTCGGCGCGATTGGCCCCGCAGCCGTGGCCACGATCCCGGCGTTGATTGATTGCACGCAGCCCGAACCGGAAATGGTCGAGGAAGGCCGCTGGTTGCGGCTGCGAGCCGCCGCGGCCATTTTCAGGATCAGCGGCGAAGTCCAGGTCGCGCGGCAGGTGGCCGGCGAGTTGGTGGATGATCCCGAGTGGTGGCTGCGGGATCATGCGGCCAAGCTGTTGGAAAAAATTCAGGCTTCAGAATCGATTGAAAAATAAGAATTGGGGCGGGTTCTCAACGCCTCGGCCTCGGATAGCCAGTGCCGGTTGCGAGGCTTTCCCATTTCAGAAAAATGCTTCCTTCCAAAGATTAAATGTAATCGCGGCGAACAGGCGTGGGCGCCGACCATCATCAGCAAACGTAGTGCAACGAGCGACGAAAAAAGTTGCCCTTGACGATCTCCACGAAGTCGCTCGAATGGACGTTACTTCACAGAAGCTCGGTCAATGGTAGAGAAGTAGGGTGGCCCATGCAGCGTATGCCCGATGAATTCGGGCTAGAGCGGCTGAAGGACGAACACGCTGCGAACGTCCGTTGAAATGCTCGGACCACCACGAACCCGCCATGCCCAGGTTCCCGTAAGCGACGGTCACCACGGCTCGCCGCGCTAGTCCTTTGGACAAGCCGACGATGCCTTGTTCAAGATGATGATCGCCGCCAGGAGCTTCTAACAAGTCCAGCTTGCTGAGGGGGCAGACGGGTCCGCACCCCTTCGCAGGCTCCAACACTCGCGTTGCGAGTTGGAGCTTGCGATATGCGCCCGAATTCAACCGGCCCCGATTCTGGCAGTACCCAATCTGCCCATGTTTCCGTGCCACCGGCATTGCCGGCATGGATCACGCCGGAACTGATCGAAGATACGATCCAGGTTTGGCAGCCGTATTACAAAGAGGATTTGACCGTTGCCGATGCCGTCGCCATCATGGTGAATATCACGGAATTGTTGGCCGTGCTCGACGAGGAGAAGATGCCATGAAACTATTCATTGGACTTGCACGGGTTAGCAGCCGTGAGCAAGAGCGTGAAGGTTTCTCCCTGGAAATCCAGGAAGATGCTCTTCTCAATTACGCCGACAAGGCGGGGGGAACAATCGAGAAGTTGTTCCGCATCGCTGAAACAGCCTCCAAGAGCGACGAGCGAACGACGTTTCGTGCGATGATTGACTACGCGCGAAAGAATGCTCACCGGCTCGACGGCATACTGTTCTATAAAATCGACCGAGCCTCGCGAAACCTGTTCGATTACGTCGAATTAGAGCGGCTAGAATCCGACCAGGGATTGCCGTTCATCTCGATCTCCCAGCCCACAGAGAATACGCCTACTGGCCGGATGATGCGCCGCACCTTGGCTAACATGGCGTCGTTTTATACGGAACAACAGTCGGTCGATGTCCGAGAGGGCATTGCCCGCCGCGTTGAAGAAGGCTGGTTTCCCAGCCGTCCCCCCTTCGGATACCGAAACGTCCGCCACGATGGGCGCGGCATGGTCGAGGTTCACCCCGAGAACGGCCCCAAGGTTCGTCGGGTGTTTTTTCTCTACGCCTACCACCACCTGACCATCGACGATTTGGCCGAACGGCTTTTTTCGGAAGGGGTCTTCTACTCTGCATCGTCGCCGAAGTTTCCGCGCAGCTCGCTGCACGCCATGCTGCGGGACCGCTCATATCTCGGAGAAATTGATTTTCGTGGTCAATGGTTTCCGGGTAAGCATGAGCCGCTGGTTGACCTGACAACGTGGGACCGGGTTCAAGTCTTGCTCGGCGGCCACGTCTACAATTCCCACGAAATGACCTACGCCAGCGAATTGATTACCTGCGGCCATTGCGGCGGCGCAATCACTGGCGAAAAAAAGACCAAGCAGACCAAGGCCGGGGAACGGGAATACTTTTATTACCGTTGTTCAAAGTATTCAACTGAGGGACACCCGCGCACTCGATTAACCGAGAAGGAAGTCGACCAGCAAGTCCTTGCGCTATTCGACCGGCTGCGGATCGATGACGAAAAAGTCCGGGACTGGGTGGTGCGAATGCTTCGTTCTCGGACGAAGGATCAGCAGGACCAAGCACGATCATGGCGCTCCGAGCTTCACCGACAATTGACCCTGGCGATCAACCAGCAGGACCGGCTGCTAAACCTGCGGCTTCACGAAGAAGTTGATGCGGATACTTTTGCCACCAAGCAGACCGAACTCCGTGATCGCGTCGCGCGACTGAAGCTTCAGATCGACGCTTCTGACCGTACCCACGACGAAAATGCCGACATCGCCATTAAGGCGTTTGAACTTTCACAAAACCTGCGGGCCAAATGGCTTACCGCCGATTTTGTCGCGAAGCGCCGAATCCTTGAAATCCTTTGTTTGAACTGGACACTCAACGGCGTAAGTCTTGTCCCTGAAATGAGAAAGCCCTTCGACCTGTTGGTCGAAGGGCTCGTTTCAGAAGAAAGTCGGGGCGACAGGATTTGAACTTGCGACCTCTACGTCCCGAAGGACGGGAGCAAAACGCAAACCCCGGTATTCCCGGTGTTTCGTATCCCTGGATTTTACAAATTTTCCAGCGCTTGAGAAGGATTCTGGCGCTCATTCTGGCGCTGGGTCTGTTTCGTCCGCAATCGTCGGATTGCCTTTGTCCCAGCGGATCATGCGTGCGTAGAGTCCCTGGCTGCGGCGAGCATCGAATTCCTGCTGCGCCGTCGGCTTGCCGTGCTTGTCGCGACGGCGGTTCTTGAAAAGTGTGGTCGTCGCGTCTTTCCAGTCACTGCCATTCCGATTGGTTTGAAGTACGTAGTGTGCCATCGGGATTTCCTCGGTAAGTGCGTAAAAAAAGCCGCTCTTTCATCAGCGGCCGACAGCCGAAATTATACCACGCCAGTTGTACCGAACAATCCGCTGCGAAGGCCAGCCTGGCTCGCGTGCCGCGCCGGCCAGCGGTCCTTGAGTTCGCGCGCTAGCCACCCCGCCTGCACGCCAGAGGCTTCTGCACGGTTGATTGAGGTTGCTCGCAGGGCGATCCATCCTAGCAAGCCGGTCCCTTTGCCGTGCAAGGGGTGCTCGCGGGGCGACCGCGCAAGAGGTTTGCGTCGCTGACCGCTCGCAAACCTGCGGGTTCGCCGCGCGGCTCGGCACCCAAGCGCGGCGCGCCAGTGACCCGCATCGAGTACGTCACCAGTAAGGCGAAGGTCGTCCTTACGTTCCGCAAGCAATCAGTCGCCGCTGAGGACATCCTGGCCGCATTGGACGAAGCTCGCTTGAAGGCCGATCCCGAGAAACGGACCTTGAACATCGAACGGCTGCGATAAGCGGGCGTTTTGTCGATCCACCACCCCAACCCGGTCTAAAATCTCCGGCGAAGCATCCGGTACGCAACCATCAGTGATTACGAGACTTATGACCATCGAACGTCCTCAATTACCGAACCCGGCTCGTTTTGCTGATGGCCGAGCGGACGATTGTGTTATAATTCTGTTATCCAAGGGACGATAGATGCCTTGCGGGGAAGCGGGCCAATTCGCCCGTCGAATCGCCGCAGCAAAACGGCGAAAGGCTTGGCTGCAAACGAGGAGATGCTGCGATGGCAGAATCCATTTTGGACGACAATCCGCAAACCGTGGAACTGTTGCGGTCCATGACGCGGTTGATGGTGTGGATGCGCTCCATGCAACCGTCGAAACGGCGACGGTTTTGGATTGCGCTGGCGGAGTGCAACGATGAGCAACAAGCCGTCGTTTCGCGTATGCTGAGTGTCGTGGAAAACTCGCAATCGATTCCTGCCGATCGTCAACAAGCGCTGCTGGCCATTGCGGATACTCTCGGTTTGCAGTCGCACGATAGCCAGAGCGAACTGGAATTAGCTGCGCCACATGACGCCGCGGTGGACACTCAACAAGCGGCATTTGCTCTGCGGCTCCGAGAACTGATGGAGTCGAAGCGCGTATCGCAACAAGAATTGGCCGATCGAGTCGGTTGTTCGCAGCCGGCGATTTCGCAAATGCTCAACCGCAGTTGTCGCCCGCAGAAGAAAACGATTTTGAAGCTTGCGGAGGCCCTCAGCGTGAATCCTCGCGAACTGTGGCCGGACTTGGAAGTTGCGGAAATGCTCGACTCGGTCGCCAGCTTCCAAGAGGACGATCACGTGATGACGGACGCCGAGGCCGCCGCCTTGCGGGACACCTCCAAGCGTAATTCGCCGACGATCTCCGTGCGTTCGTCGCCGAAACGGCGCCGGTGAGAGGTCATGGATGACGGACCATCCGCATCAGCTCTATGCCGTCGATTTCACCGAAGCCGACCAAGTTCGCTTGGCCGGCTTTTCGTGTGGTGATGCGATCTGGTCCAGGCATGTCGCCGAATGGATTCGCGGTTCGGACGTGCTCGATTCCATGAAGAAGGGAACACGGGTCTGGCTGTTTGAAACCGCCGAGGGCGAGATCGTCGGATTCGGTTCGATCGGCACCACGAGGTGGCGCTGGCCGCCGCCCGACGGATCGTACACGACGATTGTCTTGATCCCGATGCTGGGGCTGGATGTACGATTCCAGGGGCAGCCCCCCGATCCCGACTGGAAATACGCGCGGCAGATCATGTCGCATCTGATTGCCGAAGCGCAACAATTGGTGCAGGCATGGCCGGGTGCCCCTGAGGCGAAACCACAATGGTTTGTGCTCTTGGTGCATCGTGACAATGCCCGGGCGATTCGGTTTTATGAAAAATGCGGCTTTGAACTAATTCCCGGCGTAGTGCGCCGCAACGACCACGTGGTCATGAAGCTCTGGCTGGGTGAACCGACTACATGAATCACCTCACGCGAACGTGAGATCGTAGCGGTTAAGACCGTGCAGATGATGGAACACATCGGTAACACTTTGGCAGATGAGACGATTGTTGCGGTGAGCAAGATGAAGGATCCGCCGGTGTGGCTGGGAGAGTTGGAGAGGAGCCGCACCAGGCATCCGAAAGACAATGCTGGGCTGGAACGCTTCAATCGAACGCTTCAGGAGGAGTTTCTCCGCGAAGGCAACGCAGTGGCTAATCCGATCGAATTTAACCGCCGCCTGACCCAATGGCTGATTGAATACAACTTCTTCCGTCCGCATGCTGCGCTGGGCTACAAGTGTCCGATTCAGGTGATGGCACCGGCTCAAGAAGCGTTACCGATGTATCCGTCACCTACAACCGGCGCGGCTAATTAGCCGTCGCCAATGGCTTGGACAAGCCAATCGAGGCTAGTGTTTCCCGGAGAAACTCAGCCCGTCCAGAAAACTTGTCAACAGATTCTTCACGCGTGGGTGAGAATCGGTTGGTAGTCTGCCGCGTGTGCCCACTGCTCGACCCTATCTCGGTCTGTCGCCAGGCGCCTCTTCCTGCGCCCTGGGACGCGGTCTGACGCAGCTTTCGCTCGTCGAGCACGCGCTTTGCCCTCTCGACCCCCAAACGTCGCTACGCCCAAATCTGGAGCATTCCGCTGAGTATTTCTTTTCGGACCGGCAAGGAAACCGCCGTAAGGCGATCGTGCGCGTCCTTTGCCCACATGGCATGTCGGCGAATGACGAATTCTATCTCTAGGGCTTGCTGGCCCTGACGTTTTCTCAGCCCGAGCCAACCGTTGAATTCTCCGCCACGCCTTATTATTGCCTGCGACAGTTGGGGTTGATTGACAATGCCTTCCACCGCGGCGGCAAGAACTACGAGTTGTTCCGCGCCGCCCTGGAGCGATTGTCGGCCGTCACGTATCAGAATAGCGGGTTCTACGACCCGCTCCGGGGTGAACACTGCCAGGTGGCCTTCGGGCTATTCAGCTACCGGCTGCCCTTGGACCAGGACTCGTCACGCGCCTGGCGGTTCTACTGGGATCCCCTCTTCTTCGAGATTTGCCAGGCGGCCGGCAGCGCACTGGCCTTCGATCTCGACACATACCGCCGGTTGGACAACGCCAGTCGCCGGCTCTATCTGCTGCTCAAGAAAGTGTTTCATCGCCACCCAGCAGCGTTGACGTTCGATTTGCGCCACCTGGCCGTCCACGTGCTGGGGTTTTCTCCGACGCAGGCCATGTGGCGGTTGAAGGCCAAGGTTATGTCGTGCATCGAGCGACGTAACCGTTCACGGGTCGGGACAAAATACTGCTCTTCGCTAGCAAGGGTATGCTTCGGTTAGTCTAAGGGCATGACGTCCCAAGAGCCGCCGATTACGCCTGAACAACTGGCCGCCTTGCCGCCGGATTTTCAAGCTTTGTTGCGCGCCGTCATCGACTATTACGAACGCCGGATTGCCGAACTCGAAGCCCGTTTGAACAAGACGCCCCGCAATTCCTCGCTGCCAC
>DASXEJ010000069.1 GCA_036490175.1 Pirellulales bacterium
CCTTAATCACTGCTGTCGCCAATTCGTTGGGAATGACCTCTGCACACCTCACCGGAGTTCTGCGCTCGTTGACGTCGGAGGATTAATGTTTCCAAATTCTCTCGGGCGATTCCCACTTGCGATCGTGGGCACCTGTATGAATTTTCTCTTCTTAATCGGAACGGTTGCGACGATCCGTGGCCCAAGCCGACTATTGGAAGATCGTCGCGCGTTGCTATTTGTTGCTCTCGCCTGTACGTGGTGCTTCTTGGAGGCGTCTATTGGATCTTGCCGCGACCTGTCTCGCAGAACCATGGCCGGTCCGCGTTGGCTTATGCCGTTCATGGGGGCAGCGATATTGCTCACCTTGGTCGTTTCGCTTGTCGATTGCGCGCTAGATACACAAGAACCAGTGAGACTACTCAACGCCGCTGGGGCTGTCTTGATGTTAACCGGAGCAGTTCTCCGCAGCTGGGCAATCAAGACATTAGGGCGATACTTCCTCGACGAAGTGACGATCCTGCCTGATCAACCGCTGGTAACGTGCGGCCCGTTCGCTTACCTGCGTCATCCGTCGGAACTTGGCACGATGTGTTTGGTCTTGGGAAGCGCAATGGTCCTAGGCAGCCTGACCGGAGCGGTCTTATTTGTAGTGTTGATCGTTCCCTGCGTTCTTTGGCGTACACGTTTAGAGGACGTGGTGCTCGCCCACCATTTCCCTGTCGAGTTCGCAGCCTATTGTCGTCAGGTGCATGCATTTCGCCCTGTGATGCGGGCGACGTTCTCGCAACCGCTCGCGATCCTCGGCCCGAAAAACGCGGGTTGCCCTGGCGCAGAATGCCATTGAAAATGTGAGGGTCGAAGACCTGTAGCGGGAAGATGTGATCGCGGAAATGGTATTATCGCCGCGACTTCCCGATCCTCGCACTCTGGGTTAGAAACGGCGGGGGTTCCAGACTAGGATTCTGAAGACGGACTTCGCAATCGCCGCCTTTTCCCATAGCAGTATCATTCCTGATGGCAGCCGCCAAAAAACGTAAGAACCCGGCCCAGCGCGCTGCGCTCCGCCAACAATCGACACCGGCCGAGCCGACGCCGCCCGTCACCAACGCACCCGTTGACTGGCAGCACTGGCAACCCATCGCGATGCCAGTGGTGGTCTTCGCCGTGTTAAGCGCCGCGATCGGGCTCGTCTATGGACCGGGGGCTCGCGCGCCTTTGGTTCACGACGACCTGGTGTCGGTCGTGACCAACCATTCGATCGTCAGGCTATGGCCGTTGGTGGGCGCCCCGGGGCCATTGAATCCGGCCAAAGATCTGCCGACGTCGGGCAGGCCGCTTGTGAATCTGGCCATGGCGCTGAATTACCATTTCGGCCAATACAATCCGTTCGGCTACCACATCTTCAACTTTGCAGTGCACGCGCTGTGCGCGACGCTCGTTTGGGCGCTGCTTCGGCGGATGCTCAGTCTCGATTACTTTCGAGGCGTGTTTGATCCGCGGGCCAACTGGCTCGCATTCGGCATCGCGCTCTTGTGGGCCTTGCATCCGTTGGTGACCCAGAGCGTCGAGTACGTCACGCAGCGCAGCGAGCTGATGGTTGGTTTGTGCTATTTGACGACGACATACGCCAGCCTCCGCTATTTCACGGCCACGGCAGGGAACACGCGCAACGCATGGCTGGCGATCGCCACGCTCAGCTGTTTTGCGGGCATGGCCTGCAAGGAATCGATGGTCACGGCCCCGCTGATCGTCGCGCTCGTCGATCGCACATTCATTGCCGGCTCTTGGCGCCGCGCCTGGCAGCAATCGTGGCCGCTGTACGTCGCCCTCGCTTCGAGTTGGCTATTGCTCATCGGGCTCAACGTGGGCGGGCCGCGCTCTGCATCGGCCGGCTTTCAGTCCGAATTGCCGGCGCACGTTTGGTGGCTGACGCAAACCGAGGTGCTGGCGATGTACATCAAATTGGCCTTCTGGCCGGCCCCCTTGTTGATGCATTACGAGTTGCCCCGCTTGGAGACGCTTGGCGCAGCGTGGCCCTGGGCCTTGCCAGTCGCGGCGGCGGTCGTTACCACGCTGGCGCTGCTATATCGGAAGTCGGCGACAGGCTTTTTGTGTGGCTGGTTCTTCGTCATCCTAGCGCCGACTTTGGTGGTGCCGGTCTACACCGAAATCGCGGCCGAGCGGCGGATGTACCTGCCCTTGATCGCCATCGTGACGTTTGTGCTCGTGGGTACTTACAAACTGGTGGAGCGGATCGCGCGGCGGCTGAATCCGGACGCCGAGACCGGCTCACGCCGTCGGTGGTCGGCAGGGATCGTGATGTCGGCTGCCCTGGCGCTGGCCGTCGTTTGCGGCGCGTCCAGCGCGCGCCGGGTCAAAGACTATCTCGATCCGCTTGTGCTCTGGCAAGGTGTGATCGACGTCCAACCCGACAATGTTGTGGCGCTCGTGGCGCTGGCCGAAGCGCTGGCCGGGAATGGGCGTTCTGACGAGGCGATCGACCGCCTCCGGCAGGCACTCTTGATCGCGCCGGACTCGACGGTTCCGCTCCATTCGCTGGGCACCATTTTGCTATCGCGCGGCCAGCAGACCGAAGCGATTGAGCATTTTGAGAAGGTTGTGGAATTGCTACCGAACTCGGCCATCGCCTACAACAACCTGGGGGTAGCGCTCAATGCCGCCGGCAAAACGGCGGAAGCGATTGCCGTCTACGAAAAGGCCTTGCAACTCGATCCGGATTACCTGGAGGCGCACAACAATCTGGCCACCGCGTTGGCCAATGCGGGCCGGATGAACGACGCTCTTGCGCAGTACGGCATCGCCGTGCGAATGCAGCCGGACTTCGTCGGCGCGCACAAAAGTATGGGGATCATCCTGATCGATACGGGCCGTCAGGCCGAGGGGATCGAACACTTGGAAATCGCCGCGAGATTGCAACCGGATGTCGATACCTACGCCAGGCTCATGCTCGCCTATGCCGCAACGCAACACTTCAGCAGTGCACTCGCTACGGCCGACGAGGCGCTAAAGCTGGCGCGATCCACGGGACAAACAAATATGATCGGCAAGCTGGAAGCCTTGCGCAACCAGGTTTTGGCCGCGCAGGCGCAACAGAAACGGTGACCCGCGTGCAACTACGTCGGCCCCGGCTCGAAAAGCAGCGGAAAGAATTGCCCGGCCATGGGCTCGCCGGCGGGAATCGGTGGTACGCCGGCTAATGACACATCGTCTGACGCCGAACGCACGCCGTCGCGGAAAACGTTCACCACCGCGGCCCGCCGGGGACGATCCGTGCGATTCTCGTACGATCCGTGAATCATCAGCGGATGATGGAACGCACATTGCCCCTTCTTCAGCTCGATAGCGACAGGTTGAAACTTGGCGAGCTGCTCGGGCGTCAGCACGTCGCGAATCGTATCCATGCCACCGGCCAGGCCCGTGACGGGCAGCAGATCCCAACGGTGGCTGGCCGGAATGTATTGCAGGCAGCCATTCTCGCTATCGGCGTCGTCCAGACCGATCCAGCAAGTCAGGTGCGCCATCGGCGTCGTACGCGTCCAGTAAGAATAGTCCTGGTGCCAGGCGACCACGCCGCCGTGATGAGCCGGTTTGCAAAACAACTGATCGTGCCAGAAACGTACGGCTCCAGCGAGCAACTGCGAGGCGGGCACGGTAAAGGCCGGGTTCCAGAGCAAGTCATGGAATCCTGGCGCGATCCGCCACGCCCCCAGCGCGTGAAACAACACCCGCGCGGGATCGGTCGATTCGTTCGAGTGGTACTCGTAGAACAGCTCGTGTCCGGGGTGGTGCGGATCGAACAAACCCTGCAATTCGGCGCGCAGCGCGTCGACCTGGTCTGCGTCGAGAACTTGAATCCCGGCGACGTAGCCATTTTCCGCGAAAGAGCGCACTTGCGCATCGCTGAGCCGGTAGCGAGCCTGCGCCTCGCGACTGCTAGCCGTGGGAAACAGGTCTGAGACCGGCGCATGGCAGGTGGACAAATCGGTAACCGCGGTGCGGTCGGCCATCGGCTTAGGCCTCCTGCTTTTCGCGCCGCGGCCGATAAATCTCGGTGGCCAGACCCAAGAAAACTTCTCCGGCCGCTCCAACGGTCTCGCTGAGCGTAGGATGCGGATGAATGATCGAGGTGAGGTCGCGGACCGTGCAACCCATCTCGATGGCCAGCACCCCTTCGCTGATCAAGTCGCCCGCGTTAATGCCGGTGATGCCGATTCCCAGAATGCGCTCGCTCTGCGGGTCGATGACCAGCTTGGTCATTCCTTCGGTGCGACCTAGCGCCACGGCACGGCCGATGGCAGCCCACGGATAACGGGCGATTTCGACTTCGCGTCCTTCGCGTTGAGCTTGATCCTCGGTCAGTCCGGCCCAGGCGATCTCGGGATCGGTGAATACGACGGCTGGAACGGCCAGCGCGTCGAACTCCGCCGGCTCGCCCAGGATTGCTTCGACCGCGATGCGTCCTTCGTACATGGCCTTATGAGCGAGCATCGGCTCGCCCGCCACGTCGCCGATGGCCGAGATTCGCGGGTCGCCGGTGCGCTGCTGCCGATCGATCACGACGAAGCCGCGCTTGTCGACCTCGACTTTGGTATTTTCCAGACCAATGCCGGCGCTGGATGGTTTGCGGCCCACCGAGACGAGCACGCGGCTGTAACGCTCGGTGCGCTTGCCGTCGGCCCCTTCCAGGACGACCTCGATCGAGTCCCCTTTGTCAGCCAGCGACACGACTTTGGTATCGAGCAGGATCTCCTTGAAACGCGTCTTCAAACGGCTGTGCAGGGGACGAACCAGGTCGCGATCGGCGCCGGGCAACAAACCGCTTGTTAGTTCCACTACGGTCACGGCCGTCCCGAGCTCGGAGTAGACGGTCCCCAGCTCCAAGCCGATGTATCCGCCCCCTACCACCAGCAGACTTTCGGGGATATCACGCAGTTCGAGCGCGCCGGTGGAATCCATCACGCGGTCGGTCGGCAAATCAAAAGCAGGGATCTTGGCTGGAACGCTCCCCGTGGCCAGGATGCAATGCTCGAAGCTCAGTCGGTCCCCTTCGTAGGTCGATGGATCGCCGCCGGTCAGCACGAGCGCCTGCGAGCTTTCAAACGCGGCGCGGGCCTGCACGACGCGCACCTTGCGCTGCTTGGCCAGCTGCTTCAGCCCGCCGGTCAGTGTCGAAACAACCTTTTCCTTGCGCGCCCGCAGGGCTTCGAGCGTTATCTGGGGCTGCTGGAAGGCAAGTCCCCAGTCGGCCATTTCCTTGGCTTCTTCCAGCACGCGGGCGACGTGCAACAGAGCTTTCGAGGGGATGCAGCCCCGCAGCAGGCAGGTGCCTCCCAGGCGAGAATCGGCGTCGATCAGCACCACGTCCATCCCTAAATCGGCCGCCAGAAACGCCGCGGTGTAGCCGCCGGGGCCGGACCCTAGAACTGCAAGTTGCGTCTGCATGTGTTTTCGTCCAATTCCTACTGTCTGCGAGGGTGCTAAAAGCCCGCCTGGCGTCACAGACAAGAGTATCTTGCGGGGCCGGGCGGTCAATGGCGGGGAGTGCCGCCGACGCGACCAGGCTGGGTATTGCAACCGAGCGATCCGGCGCCAACGCCGGGCGTCCTCGAACAATTGCCGTGGAAGTGGCGATGTTGCAGCGCCAGCGCGGTTCGCGGATGATACGTCGGCGTTGCTTCTTTCACCGAAACAACCCGATCCTTTCAATCGTTGCGAAGGCAGAATGGGCACACCCACGACCAACGAAACGCTGATTAAACGGGCTCGCTACGGCGGCCGCAATGTCACCGGGCTAGCCATCTTGGCGACGTTGCTCGCGGGCTTTTCCGCACTGGCCTTGGGGTTTGCAAAATCGCCAGGCGATGTGCTGACGGTGCTGCCGGTCCCAGTAATCGCCGTGGCCTATTGGCTGCTATCGGTAGGCGCGCGGCGTGGTAATCCGCGCGCACTGTCGATCGTATTGGCCGTGCTCGGCGCGCAGTTATTGTTCAGCGTGGCGATATTGGTCTATATCGCATTTCTGTCCCGTAGTGACGCGTCGACCTCCATTATTTCGATAATCATCCCGCTTCTTGTTTTCGTGTTTCTGGCGCGGAACCGCGGTGATCTGCTCGAGCTTCGTCGGCGCGGATTATGGGAAGGCATCTACGGCGCGGCACGACCCTCTGACAGACTGTGCACTATCGGCGGCGTACTGCTGGCCGTCGGGGTAATTGCCCTGTACTCCTTCGTGATCTTGTCCACCGTACACGCGATACGCAACGTCCGTCTCCGCGGAGAATTCCAGGCCTTGATCGGGACAGATGAAAAGGCCTTCCTGGACGCTGTCGCCTCCGGCGATCCAGCAAAGGATAAAGACGTCGTGGCCCACGTTCTGAAGACGGCAGACGAGCTCGAAGCCAAGACGCAGGCCATAGCGGTGCAGGCCAAAGCGGGTTCTCAGATGCACACCGTAGCGATCAAGTACGCCGAGGCGGTCAGCAAGTGGCAAGCTGCGCTCAAGATTTTGGAACAAGAGGGCGGTACCGATCCGCGTGTGCAGGCGCTGTTCGTCGAAGGCGACCAGTTGCGAAAGCAGGCGGTCGCCGAGTTTAACAAAAACGGGGCATCGCAAAAGAAGTAGCTGTCACGGCGACCCGCGTCGACCTAAATCGTAGTGCAGTTCAAGGCTACTCGCGGTACGTCGCCGGAGGGTTTTGTACGACCGGCGCCGCGGCAGCGAGGATCTCGGCGCGGTTGCCTGAGCGCGGCGGATAAATCCGCTTGCAGTTGATAATCTGTTTGGTGCGTTTCGCGGCAGCCCCTTTTGCCACCACATGCCGATCCCAGCCTTCGGTGTACACCGCGCCCCACGGCCCGAGGTCGAGCACCGTCACGTACCAGCGAATGGCCAGCGGCAACATCGGCAGGTCCAACAGGTCGCTGATGACGTTATGTCCGGCAAAACGGCCCATGGGCCGTCCGTGCTGGCACGACATCACCGAGACATGTTGATCGTCCATCATGGCCGCCGCCACATCTCCGGCCGCGAATAAACTGGGCACACCCGTCACGCGTAGGTAAGGGTCGACCGGCAAGCGGCCGAATCGATCGTGCTCTACCGGGAACACACTCGTGAGGGGATGTGCACGCATGCCGGCGCACCAGACGACCGTTCGCGCTGGAATCTCTTCGCCCGATCTGAGCGTCGCGCCATTGGCACTAACCGAAACGATATCGACGTCGGGCCGCGATTCGATTTTCAGGTCGCTCAGGGCCTCGGCAATGATAGCGCGCGCTGCGTGGCCCATGTCGGATCCGATCCAAGGACCGCGATCGGCCAAAATAATACGAAAGGGGTGCGACTGACCGGCGGCCGTGAGCGCCGCGCGGAGCTTGCCCGGCATTTCCGCGGCCGTTTCGATGCCTGTCAGCCCGGCACCCACCACGAGAACGGTAAACCGCCCCGGAACGTCGGGCTGGGCCGGCAGCTCAGCCAGATGTCGATTCAGTCGCGTTGCGCCATCGAAAGTGTCGACGTCGAACAGGTGCTGACCTGCGCCGGGAATCGCCGGCCGCACCAACTGGCTCCCCAGCGCGAACACCAATCGATCGTATCCCAACGCCTGCGGGCCTCTGGCGGTATTCAGTAGCACTTCGCGCGCAGCGAGTTTGATGTCGGCGACTGTGCCCGTGACGCGCGCGACGCCGATTGGCGCGAGCACGTCGTCCAGGGGAATCCGAACCTGCGCAAGGTCCGCTTCGTAGTTGCGCACCCGGATGCCGTGAAACGCGTCGCGATTGATGAGCGTGATCTCGACCTCGGTGGACGGCACGCCCAGTTGATCGAGATGCCGAGCGGCCCCGACCGCGCTCCACAGGCCGGCGAATCCGCCCCCCAGCACGACAATGCGCTTCGCCGTCATGACGTCACTCGCGATGGGCCGAGCGGTGCTCCGCGGATTCCGGCATGTGTCTGCCGCACAGATCCAGCAGCACCATGTCTACATAATCGCGAAGTAGTTGGCCACCGCGAAATCGAAGTTCTCCGGCGTCATCTCCGGAGGTTGGTTCTGGTACAGGCAGTGATTGCGAATCTGCAACAGCAAGTCGCGCGGCTGGCAACAGCGGAACGGGCGGTTCGTCGGGTTGTAATGAGTATTGACCAGATAGCCGACCGCCGCGTCGTTGTATTGAAAGCCCAGCCGTGGCGCCATCATCTCGAACAGCTGTCGAAACTCTTCCTCGGTCGGATCCGCGACGTCGATCTTGTACGGGATACGTCGCAAGAAGGCGTCGTCGACCAGGTCCTTCGGCTGTAAGTTGGTCGAGAAAATAATCAATTGATCGAACGGCACCTGCACCTTCTTGCCGTTGGGAAGATTCAGATAATCGTAGCGCTTTTCCAAAGGCACGATCCAACGATTCAACAACTCGTCGGTGCTCATCCGTTGGCGGCCGAAGTCGTCGATCACCAGAATGCCGCAATTGCTCTTCAGTTGCAGCGGCGCTTCGCTGATGCCCGTGGCCGTATTTGTCGTTACTTCGAGTGCTGACATTGTCAACTCGCCACCAACGACGATCGTGGGCCGGCGGATCCGCACCCAGCGGCGGTCGACTTTATGATCGTTTAACAACCCTTCGCCGCGGTCGATGGGCGCTTCGTTGTGGTTCATGGGGTCGAAGACGCGAATAATTTCACCGTCGACGACGATTGCCCTCGGAATCCAGATAAAGGCTCCGAAGGCGCTGGTAGCGCGCTCGGCGATGCTCGTCTTGCCGTTGCCGGCCGCGCCGTATAGGAACAGTCCTCGGCCCGAGTTGATCGCCGGACCGAGTCGATCGAGAATCCGCTTGTTCAACAGCAAATCGCTGAAGGCGCGGCGCAGATCGTCGGCTGTCGGGTGCTGATTCGTCAGCGACTGCGCGCCGACGCTGTCGATGTAGTCGGATAGCGACACGGGCACCGAGCCGAAGTAGGTGCAGTGATCGGCAAATCGTCGCGACCGCTCACGCCCCATGTCGGTCAATTGGTACTGATAGTCACCCATCGTGGCCGAGCCGCGATAGTAGACCAACTGGTCAGACTTCAACTGATGCAACAAACCTTCGATCAGCTTGAACGGCAATTTGACCTGGTCGGCCACCTCCATGCCCGTTGCCGAGCCGCAGGCCAGCAGGTATTTGAGGCACAGTGCTTCGACTTCCGATTCGCGGACCTGGACGTGCTCCCAGTTCGTCGGCTCGATGGGGAAGAAAGTGTTTTCGTCCGGTTTTACCGGCTCTTCGGTCGCCATCGGAATGGCCACACCCATGCGCAGCTGATTGATTCTTGATAGCAACTGGTCGAGGCGCTGGTCGGCGCGTTGTTCAATCACGATGGCATTCTCCGGGGGCGACTCGGAATCGCTGAGCGGACTGTCTGTCGACTCCGGCTCGCATGTTTCGCCCCTCTCAGGGGCGGCGTCCAATGCATCGGCCAGGGCCCGGGGGTCGTCCAGCGACACCACGTCATCGTTTAAATCTGCTTGAGACATGGCCGGACCGACTCCTTGGTTTAGCGATTTCATTTAGCGCCAAGACGTGCTGCCTGTTCCGCACAGAACGAGGGGGATAAATCAGGCCGAAAGAGATGTCGGACGGTCGCTTGCGACCAGCGTGTATCAGGGGGCCGCACGAGCCGCCGTGCGCAACTCTAGTTTTTCCGCCTGGATGGTCAAATCCGAGTTATTCCGAGCGATTCGGGTTCCGCCGGTCGTACCGAACACGCACATCACGCACCCCCCAGACAAACCGCTTGGCGAGTGCTAAAATCCGCGCCGGGGCGCAGGCCCGCTGTGGATCCGCTAAATCGTCGTCTCAGGAATCCCATCGCCATGAACGCCACGTCGCGCAAGCACGATCCTTTTGGAGCGCGGGACACGTTTGAAACGGGTTCCGGTCGCGCAGGAATTTACCGCTTGTCGCGACTCGAGGCGCGCGGCTTGTGCCGCGTGGAAGAACTTCCCTTTTCGATTCGCTTGTTGCTCGAGGCCGCGCTGCGAACCTGCGACGGTTACGAGGTCACCGAGGCCGACGTCGAATCGCTCGCCCATTGGGCAACGACCTCGCACAAAGATGTCGAGATTCCGTTCAAGCCAGCCCGCGTCGTGTTGCAAGACTTCACCGGCGTGCCATGTGTCGTTGACCTGGCCGCCATGCGCGGCGCCATGCAGCATTTGGGCGGCGACCCCAAGCGCATCAACCCCTTGATCCCCGTCGACCTGGTGATCGATCACTCGGTACAGGTCGACCACTTCGGCGAGAATTCCTCGTTAGATCTGAACGTCGATCTGGAGTTCCATCGCAACGCCGAGCGCTACGAGTTCCTCCGCTGGGGACAAAAGGCCTTTAATAACTTTCGCGTCGTGCCGCCGGCTGTGGGTATCGTCCACCAGGTGAATCTCGAGTTCCTCGCCAACTGCGTGTTTCTTCGTAAAGATGAGCACGGCGAGGTCGCTGTGCCCGATACCTTGGTCGGAACCGACAGCCACACCACGATGATCAATGGCCTGGGAGTATTGGGCTGGGGCGTGGGGGGCATCGAGGCTGAGGCCGTGATGCTCGGCCAGCCGTTGTACATGCTGCTTCCTGAAGTTGTCGGCTTCGAGCTAACCGGACAATTGCCCGCCGGCACGACAGCCACCGATTTGGTGCTGACCGTGACGCAGATCTTGCGCAAGGCGGGCGTGGTCGGAAAGTTCGTCGAGTTCTTCGGAGCGGGTTTGTCGAACATCAAACTGGCCGACCGGGCCACGATCGGCAACATGGCGCCGGAATACGGCGCCACGATGGGCTTCTTCCCTGTCGACGAGGAAACATTGCGTTACCTGCGCACAACCGGTCGCAGCGACGCCAACGTGCAGCTCGTCGAGCGCTACGCCAAAGAGCAGGGTTTGTTTCGCACGGACCAGACGCCGACGCCCAAATTCAGCCAGCAACTGTCGCTCGATCTCGGCACTGTCGAGGCGAGCCTGGCAGGCCCCAAACGCCCGCAAGATCGCGTGCCGCTCAGATCGATGCAGGAATCGTTCCGGCACTCGCTGCGGGCGCCGGTTAACGAGCGCGGTTTCGCCTTGAGTGAAGCCGACTTGGGGCGTAAAGCCACGGTGGCCAACAATGGCTCGTCGAGCGAGATTGGCCACGGTGCCGTGGTTATCGCTGCGATCACGAGTTGCACCAACACCAGTAACCCTTCAGTAATGCTGGGAGCCGGTCTGTTGGCGAAAAAGGCCGTCGCGAAGGGCCTGCACGTCAAACCGCACGTCAAAACGAGCCTGGCGCCGGGATCGCGCGTGGTGACCGACTACCTCGCGCGCGCCGGCATGACCGAGGCGCTCGACGCGCTCGGCTTCAACACCGTCGGCTATGGTTGCACGACGTGCATTGGCAATAGCGGACCGCTGCCTGACGCCGTGGCCAATGCCGTCACGAAGGGCGATCTGGTCGCTGCGGCCGTGTTGAGCGGTAATCGCAACTTCGAAGGACGTATCAACCCGCTGGTGAAGGCCAATTATCTTGCAAGCCCCCCCTTGGTCGTCGCCTATGCCCTGGCAGGTACTACGGACATCGACCTGGTGACCGAGCCGCTCGGCAAGGGGAAGGACGGACAGCCGGTCTTTCTCAAGGATATTTGGCCGACGCAGCAGGAAGTCAACGACGCGATAGATCAGGCCGTACGTCCCGAGATGTTTCGCGCGCGGTACTCCGGCGTGTTTCAGTCGAACGAGCGCTGGAACAAAATCGACGTCGCCGGCAGCGACTTGTACTCCTGGAATCCCGACAGCACCTACATTCAAGAGCCTCCGTTCCTGGTGGATCTGCACGCCAAGCCCGATCCGATCCATCCGATCGTCGGGGCGCGTGTGCTGGCGGCTCTAGGCGATTCGGTGACGACGGATCACATTTCGCCGGCAGGATCGATCGCCGCCAAGGGGCCGGCCGGTCAATACCTGATTGCGCAGGGCGTACAGCCGGCAGATTTCAACAGCTACGGGGCGCGGCGTGGCAACGATCGGGTCATGACCCGCGGCACGTTTGCCAATATCCGCATTCGCAATTTGCTGGCGCCGGGAACCGAAGGCGGCGTGACGCGCCATCTGCCAGACGGCGCCGCGATGTCGATCTATGACGCGGCCATGAAGTACAAGGAAGAAGGCGTACCGCTGGTCGTCTTGGCCGGAGCCGAATATGGCACAGGGAGCAGCCGCGACTGGGCCGCCAAGGGAACGCTACTCTTGGGCGTACGCGTGGTGATCGCCGTCAGCTACGAAAGAATTCACCGCAGCAACCTAGTGGGCATGGGCATTCTGCCGTTGCAGTTTGCCGACGGTCAGACCTGGCAAAGCGTCGGCCTCACCGGCGAAGAAGTGTTTGAAGTCCTCGGCCTCGACGACAACGTGAAGCCACGCAGTCAACTCACCGTTTGCGCAACGGCGCCCGACGGCAAGGTGACGGAGTTTTCCGCCACCGTCCGCATCGACTCGCCTGTGGAGGTCGATTACTACCGCAACGGTGGTATTCTGCAAACGGTGTTGCGCAAACTTGCCGCGGGCGGCTAGGCCGGCTCACGGGCCGATCACGTTTTCATCCCCCACATTGCCCGGCGCAGTCGCGGCGGCCGCGGCTTTGCGCAACTTCAGAAACGTAATGTGAAACATGCCGGGCTCGACCGGCGCGGAATCCACCGGTTGGTAGTGATCGACCAGCCAATCCCTTAGTTGCAACGCATAACCCTCGCCGAAGGGCTTCAGGTCGTAAAACGCCAGGTCCCGGTTGACCACCAGCACAGCATCGGGCGGGCCCTGCGCAAAACCGGAGATCATTTGCTCTTCGCCGAATAGCAGCATTTCCAGCGGCATGTAGGAAATGTGGTGCGTCGGGTTTCTTCGCCGTGTCAAGTAGTTCAACATGATCCCCTCCGGCGCGACCGCGAATGTACCGTCGAGCGGTAACTGGCGCTCGATTTGGTGCAGCACACGATTCACTTCCTGGCCGCGCGCGTTCCACCAAATCGCGTCACTGCCCGAGCCGACGCGAACGGTCCGCAAATCGAGGGCGATCTTCTGGGCTTGCAGCATCGCCACATTGGCCATCACCAGGGCGGCCAGCACCCCGGCGCGCAGCGGCAAGCCTGTACCATCGCGAGCATCGATGGCACGCGGCAGCCAATCCCACAGAAATGCGACGGCCAGAAACATGCCTGGGGCTGCAAGAACGAAGCCGTAGTTATCAACCCGTGCCGCCAAAAACACCTTTGCCATCAAGAGCAGCGAGAAGGTGGCAAACGAAATGGGAGCGACAAGCTGGCAGCGTTCGGCCACGGTGCGTGATCGTACGAAGCGAGTAACCAGGCTCCCTATCGCGGCTAGCGCCAGGAGCGGTAGGGGCAGAAATGCATATGCCCACGGCAAGTGCCACTGAAAGCGCCATAGCAAGGCAACCGCGATTGCAAAAATGGACAGCGCCGCCGGCAAACGTGCCTTTTCCCGTTTACGCCACAACAGACCCAGCACAGCGGGCAAGCCCATGAGCAGCGCGTAGCCGATCCCGATAACGAAGAATCGATAAGCAGTTGTCTGCAAGTCGTAGGTGCCGCGCAACCGGCGATAAAACGGTAAAGCTGTGATTTCGGACGAAAAGATCCACCGGAATCCGCCCAGAGTGCCGGCGAGCGCCTCGGAGAGCGGCATCGCCAATGACAACAAACACAACGACAGCAGGGGGGGTGCCAGAACGGCAGCGGCAAAGGTGCCCCCGAGCGCGAATACGTTTTGCCAGGCTGGTCGCTGCAACCACAAGATCATGGCAAGACCGATCGCAGTGGCCGGGAACACGGCTAAGAATATCTCTGGCTTGGTAAGGAATACCGCGCCGACGCACAGCCCCGATAATCCGGCATTCGCTAGCCGACCGTCGTCGGCAAATCTGCGGACGAACAGAATCGCCACTAGCGACAGCAGCAGCCCATGCGTCATTTCATGCGAGTAGGGACACACGTAGTTCAAGTTGTAGCCCAGCTCGGAAAACGCAAAGACCAGCACGAACGTCATTGACGCCAGGAACGCAGACGTGCGGCTGCCCATCCGCGCCACCAGTGAGTACAGCAGCGCGAGCAACAGAGCCAGAATCGTCAGATTTGCCAACGAGAGGACGCGCAAGCTGGTGCCAAACGATCGAAACCACAGGGCGTTCACGTACGGGGATAGGGGACCGTTGAAGTGCGCCAGATCGCGATACAGTACCTCACCTTCGACCAGGCGCCAGGGAATGTACAGCTCGCGGCCAAAGTCGATGATCACGTCGGCCCATGCCTCCCAAGTCCAGCACATCATGGCGACGAACGAGAGGCCCACCAGCATCGGGCCGGCCCAATGTGCCGACCGAGCCCAACGAACTGTCGGCGCGGCGCTGGCCGCTGATCGTCGCGCCGAGGTCCTATTCCGTCGCGCTTGGTTTGGCTTGGCCACGGTCCGCTTTCTCAAAAAGAACCTCTCGACCGACTGGTCGCGAGGAAGTTAGACGATGGCAGAGAGGCGTTACTTCATTCCTTGTCGTCCGCATCTTTGAGTAAATCTATGCGCTTCATCAATAGGGCGTGCGCGCCTTTCATTTCACCTGCCGGGCCCGCGATAATTCGATAATTTAACTTGAACCATTGAAACAGATTCTCGGCATAGCCGATGCCAAAGCCCACGAAGCCGTAGTCGTTCATCTCTTCGTCTGTAAGGACCAGAAACTCGGGCGGCTGCCGCTCGAATGACTCGACGATCCGTTCCTCGCCGAACATTAATACTTCGACCGGCACAAGCGCCACGTACGGTGTCGAATTCGCCCGGCGGGTCAGATAGTTCAGTAGGCACCCCTCGGGCGCAACGGCGATCGTCCCTTCCGGTGTAACCTCGCGGTCGACTTGTTGGATCAACCAATTTACGATTTTGCCGCGGGCATCGGCCCAAACGGCGTCGCCACCAGACCCTACCGGTACCGTCAATGTGCCGAAGTTGGCCGCCGTAAACATCAGGCACCATGCTGCAACGACGAGCAACGCGGCCAGAAATGCTGCTCTGAGCATCGCGCCACTCCCGTCGAAGTGCTCGATCACACGCGGCAACCAATCCCAAGCCGCAACGATCAATAGCATCGCGGCGGGCATCGCCAGGCAGAAGCCATAGTGAGTGACGCGCACCCAGAGAAAGATCTTCGCCAGCAGCAATAGCGCGAACAATACGCAGGCGATCGCCGGCACCCAGCGCGCACGAACCGAGTCGTCTGGCTCGCGAAACCACATCGTGATGACGGCCGCAAGAGTCAGCACCAGAAAGGCCGGCGCCGGGCGCAACACTTCGGTTGCCTGCATATCGGAAAAATGCCACAGCAAGAACCCCATCACGGCGCCAAAGCAGACTGCGGCCGCGACCAGCCGGGGGCCGCGAGTGCGCCATTTCAATAGCCCTACCGCCGCCGGTATCCCTAATAGCAGGCCGTACCAGAGGAGCATTTTCAGCGACTCTTGCAAGTTGTACGACGCGTCGAGCGTTCCCATCGTTTGACGATAGAACGGCAGAGACGTGATCTCGGAGGCGAGCACCCAACGAAAGCCTCCCAGTGTGCCGCCTACGGCATCTGCTGCCGGAAGCGCAAGCGATAACAAGGCGATCGACAAGACAGGCGGCACGAGCACCGAGCCCAGAAACGCGCCGCCGACTTGCAGCGCCTGCGGCATGCTGCGCGGTAGCGACCACAGGGCTAGCAACATACCCAAGCCGGTCGCCGGCGCCACCGCGAGAAAAATTTCCGGCTTGGTGAGAAACACCAGCCCCACGCACAATCCGCACAGCGCGGCGTCCGCCAACCGTCTCCGGCGCACGTATTGGCTCAGCAAGAGAAGCGCGGCGAGCGACAACAGCATTCCGTGCGTCATTTCGTGCGAGTAGGGACAAATATAGTTGTAGTTTCCCGCGACCGTATAGCGCGAGAATCCGAAGACCAGCACAAATGTCAGACAGGCCAGACAGGCGGACGCGCGGCTGCCAATGCGCGAAATCAGGGCGTACAACAGCGCCAGCAACACGCCCACGAGCGCGAAGTTCGTTAGCGCCAGCACGCGCAGACTGACCCCGACCAGGCGAAACCATAGCGAGTTCCAATACGGCGATAGCGGCCCATTGAAATAGGCCACATCGCGGTACAGGAGGTCTCCGGAAGCCAGTCGCCAGGGTGTGTAAATCTCGCGTCCAAAGTCCAGGATGACGTCCGGCCAGGTGCCCCAGCTCCAGCACATCATCACAATAGCCGCCACGGCGATCACGCTGGGTCCTGCCCAGCGCACGACTCGCGGCAACCACACGATTGACGACGTCGCTCCGCGGCCTGCACGGCCTTTTTCCTGTTTCTTTATCAAGAGGCACTCTTGGGCGTGGGAATGTCAGTTTGCGTCTCCGGCTTGTCGAGCAATTCGCCAGGTCGACCGTCGAGCGCGAGCGCTACATCGGCATCGGTAAGCCGGTAAATCAAGATCGAGTATCCGACCCGATCATCAGGCTCGCGACGACGCAACACGCTACACAGCCGGCTGAAGCGGAGGTCCTCGTAATCTTGAAATCCGTCTTGAAGTTCTTCCGGCGTCAGATGCGGCGTCAATCGCTCAAAAGCTGCCAGGTCGGCGCCTGAGCGCACTAATGGCTCGATTTCGCTGCGCAATTGCCGGAAGCCTTTTTCGTAGGCTGCATTCCAGCGTCCGGGATTCTTCGCGTAAACGGACTGCAGCATCGTGGCGCTAATACAGTACACCCCGCCCGTCAGGAGCTTCGGTACGTGGGGACCCCAGCGGAGCCGGAACCCTGGCAACATCTGGGCGTCGATCCCGTAATGCTCGGGACGCGCCATGCCAAAGTACGACAGGTAAACGCGATCTGGGTCTCGTGAATCGTCAGGATGCTCGTCCAGCCAGCATTTCAGCGCCTTCAAGTCCTGACCCCAATCCAACGAGCTGTCTACGAGCCAGCGGTAGGCATTGCTGGGGCCGCCCGCGAGCACGTTGAAATATGCCAAATAATCAGGCCAGAACCAAGCCGTTTCCAGCATGGTGATCAACAGGGCGGCGCCAATCGTGATCCGCACTCCGCGCAGCACTTTGGGTGCGATGACCTTCGCGCCGTCCGGTTGCTCTCGCTGTGACTTCGCTCCTTGCCGCCTGCTAGAGCGCATGGGGGACGCTTGAAACCATGTCGATACGGCACCGGCCAAGATGAACAGGGGTGGATAGGTGGGAAGGATATGCCGATGTCCGATATTCATGCCGCTGGAAATCGCGAACAACCAATACACGCCTAACAGCACCCACAACGGTGCCAAGACGAAAAGCTGTGAGCGAGTGTCAACGGCCTCTCGATTTCTGGTGGCGGACCTTCGCACACGATACACCCAGCCACCCCAACCGGCGAGTCCCAACAATAGGAACAGAGTTAGCGGCGTTTTCAGCGCCCAACAAGTCGGGAAGAAACTGGCCCAGCCCGCCAAACTAGACTGGCCATGGAGGAATCCCAGCCGGACGCGGGTGGAAATCGTGAAAGCGAATCCATAAAGATAGGCTTCCGGCAGCAAATGATAATCTCGCCCGCACTGCACCGTAGCGTCGATCGGGGACGACAAGGGTTCACGTATTTTGTCCCAGGGAACTTGCAAGCGGGTTCCCTCGTGTCGCGTGGCCGGCGCAAAGGCCGAATAGCGAAATCCATACGAACCCCAAATGATCAGTGCTACCAAGGCCACCTCGCAACAGGCCACTAGCCCAAACGCGGCCAACAGCCGCCAGCGTCCTTGAATCTGGCGCGACGTTCCAAGCTCGACGCGCAGCGGCCGGCGGTCGGTCAGCCGAACGCCCAGCAAGACGCAGGCCATCGGCAAAACGAGCACCCCGGAGAACTTGGCAAGCAAAGCGCCCGCTAGCGTGACTCCCGCGACACCGATCGTGAGCGGCGAAACGCGGTACAGCACGACCCACAGTGCCCCGAGTGCGGCCGTGAAAAAAAACGAGGCGAGCAAATCCGAAGTGGCCACAAACCCGTTGGCGAGCATCGTCGGCGAGAACGCGTAGAGCGTCAAGCTGATGACACCGCCATATGCTCCGAAGAGTCGCCGCGACCAAAAATAAACCAGCAATCCCAACGAGGCGCTGGCAACCGCCATCATCGCAAGGGCGAGCCACAGCATGCCGTCGACGTCGTTCCCGGATTCAAACAGGAAGCGGTCGCTTACTTCCCACAAATCCGATTCGTCCCACGACCGGCCCTCGAGTGGCGGAAACTGGTAGCCACGTATCCACAGCGGTAAGGCGGCCCAGCGCTGCGACCAGTTGCCGTTTTCGGGATGCAGCCGATAGTCGTTGAAGGCCCAGTAGCTGAGGCCGCCGGTCAGGTGGACCCCTTCGTCGAACGTCATCGATTTCTGGCTCACCGCGCTCAGACCCAACCCCGCGTGGCATGCCAGCAATAGGATGATTGGCCAGGGCCCGCGTAGCCAGGCGGCCCATGTTGTTGTTACGCTCATCTGCCATTCCAGGTTGCAATGCAATCGATGCGTTCGCTTGCTTGTGGGCAATCGAGGTCCACGCCCGCAATGTGCGCGTCACGCAATCGAATCGGCGACCCACTACCGTCGCCGACATGTTCCACAGTGGATCTGTTTTTCACGAACTACGGCCACGATCTCCCGCGGGGGATGAATCCGTTTCGGTTTCAGGCGCCGCCAATAATTCGCAAGGGTCCCCCTCGAGAGCTTGCGCAACATCCGCGTCCGTAAGCCGGTATATGAGCATCCCGTAGCCAGGCTGCGCATCGGGGTCCCGTTGTCGCAAGCAACTGCAGAGACGGCCGAAGCGCAGCAATTCGTACATCCGAAACGTCTTCTGCATCTCTGGCTGCGCCGCACTTTTCTGCATGCTGGCGCGGACGTCGGGATCGGTCGAGCCCCGCTGGTAGGGCAATACGACTTGTCGCAACTCCTGATACCGTGCCTCGTATTCTTGATTCCAGCGTCCGTTATACGGAGCCAGATAGACTGCCTGCAGCATGGTCGCACTGATGCAGTACAGGCCCCCGGTCAGGGGCTGCGGAATGTGGGGCATCCAGCGCGGGAAATAGCACGGCAATTCCTGGGCGGCGATCCCGTAATAGACCGAATTGGAGTTGCCGAAATACGACAGGTACACGCGCGTCGGATCACGCGCGTCGTCGGGATGACGATCCAGCCAGCGCCTCAGCTCTTTCAGATCCTGCCCCCAGTCGAGCGAGCTATCGACCAGCAAGCGATAGCCATTGCGCGGGCCGCCCGCCAGGATATTGAAGTACGCCAGGTAATGGGGCCAGCACCACAGTGCCTCGATCGCGGCCAATGCCAGCGTGCCAATCACGGCCCATTGCATCGTGGCACGAGTGCGTCGACTCAGCGTGGCCGCACTGGTCGCCTCGACGACTTGCTGGTCCTTCTTCCGCGCGATGCCTGGGCGAGCTCGTGGAGAACGAAACCAAATCGCCGCCGCGCCGGCCAGAATGAACAGCGGAGGGTATGTGGGCAATAGATGTCGATGCCCGATATTCAAATTGCTGCGCAGCGCCACCCCCCAATACACGACGAACAGCACAATCAACGGAGCCAGCGCATAGAATCGTCCACCAGGACGACGCGCGGAGGCTAAAGCATCACCCGTCGGCTCATTGCGGAACATCCAGCAGGCCCACCCCGCGAGCAACAATTGCAAAAACAGCGTCAGCGGCGTTTTCCACGCCAGGCAAAAAGGGAAAAAGCTGCTCCACCCCTTGAGTCCGAACTCGCCATTGAGAAACCCGCCGCGAAGCTGGGCGTGGGCCAGCGTGTGTGCAAACCCGTACAGATACGCCTCGGGCAGCACATGATGATCGAGGGCAAATTGCACGATGGAATTTACCGTCGGCGACGACTTTTCCTGCAATCGTTCCCAAGGCGGCTCAAAGCGGGCCACCTGTTGTTCGCCGGCCGCGAAGGCGGAAAACCGGCAACCGTACGAGGCCCAGATAATCGCCGTCACGGCCAGGATCTCGGCCAGCATGATCGCAACAAACAGGCCCCCCTGCTTTAGCCGGCCCGTAACTTCCCACGTTCGCCCCAGCTTGATTTGCAGGGGTTCCGTGTTCAGCAACCGTATGGCCAGCAGAAGCAAGCCCATTGGCGCAATCAAGACGCCGGAGAATTTCGACAACAATAGCCCTGCCGTCGTCACGCAGGCGGCCAGCAACGTCAGTGCCGTGACACGCTGCAAGAGAGCCCATAGCGCCGCCATCGCGGCGGTAAAGAAGAGCGCGGCGAATAAATCCGACGTCGCTAGAAAACCATTGGCCAGCATCGTCGGCGAGAACACGTACAACGTCAGGCTTATCAATCCCCCATAAGCGCCAAACAACCGGCGCGACCAGAAATAGACCAACAACCCCAGCACGGCGCTGGCGACCGCAATCATGGCCCGTCCGCGTCCCACGATCGCATCGGCATCACGACCCGGACCGAACAGCAAGACTTTTGCAATGGGCCAGACGCTGCCGTTGCGCCAAAACGGACCTTCGAATGTAAATGTTTCTCGCCACCATATGGGGATCGTGGCCCAGCGCTGCGACCAATTGCCATTTTCGGGGTGCAATCGGTAATCGTTTTTCACCCAGTAGCTGAATCCTCCGCCAAGGTGGGCGGTTTCGTCGAAGGTGATGGACTTCCGGCTCGCCGCGCTTAGCCCCAAGGCAACGTGTAAGACCAAGAGCGCGACGACCGGCAACGGCCCGCGCAGCCAGCCTGCGGTGCGTGGCACGGATGGTGTCGTCTTTTTTTTAGGCATGTGCGGGCGTGCGGCGGACAGGCAAAGCGAAGCTCTTAGCCTGTTCTGCGATACCGCTGTGCGTCAATAGTGTGCTGCGATGATACGCCGCCGGTCGCTATTCCCCGCCGAGTCTCGAAAATGGCGGACGGCCCACTTTTCGTGCAGGCCAAGCGAGGCCACGCGACGTCGGTTCGTCTGTTTCAGTCGAGTAATGCGGCGTTTTAGGCGGCCGAAAGGGCTTGCCCGACCCCGCGAATTCGACTCGGTGCCTGTGCGGGCGTCACCCCCCGGCTTGAGTTCCCCAACTGCTACCGTTAGCATCCGCTGTCACGCCCCCCGAGCGGGCGCCTGCGATGGCCCCCAGACGCAGGCGGCCGGCCACGGATGACCTAGCAGACCCAGGACGAGTCACCCCCAGAGAGACCCGGGCGATGAATGCCACACCGCGCCTGTCGTTGGCGATACCGATTTTTAACGAGCGCGAGGTGCTGCCCAAGCTATTAGCGCGCGTGAAGAAAGTCTTGGCCGACATCCCCGGCGGCCCGCACGAGATCGTCTTGGTTGATGACGGCAGCACGGACGGGACGGTCGAGATGCTGGAGGAGGCCGCGCGCGAGGATCCCCGCATCGTGGCCATCTGCCTGTCGCGCAATTTTGGACATCAGGTGGCCATCACCGCCGCGCTCGACCATGTAACCGGGGACGCTGTCGTCGTCATGGACGGCGATCTGCAAGACCCGCCCGAGGTGATCCCGCAGTTCCTGGCAAAACGTGCCGAAGGGTTCGACGTCGTCTACGCGCAGCGCGGCCAGCGAAAAGAGAGTTGGTATTTGCGATTGTCGTACTACCTGTTCTATCGCGTGGTCGCGTCCTTGTCCGATACGCGACTACCACTCGACAGCGGAGACTTCGCGCTATTGTCACGCCCTGTAGTCGATGCCATGCGTCAGGCGCGCGAGCGGCAGCGCTACTTGCGAGGACTGCGCTCCTGGGTCGGATTTCGCCAGACCGGAATCATCATCGATCGACCCGGCCGCGAAGCCGGAGAATCGAAATACACACCGCTGAAATTGCTGAAGCTGGCCTCGGACGGCATCTTCGCCTTTTCGATCGTGCCGTTGCGTGCGGCGCTGGTGTTGGGCCTGGTCGCCATCCTGGCCTCGATTGCCTACGCCGTGTACGCCATCCTGGCGCGGTTGGTGTTCGAGAAGAATACGCCGCCAGGGTTCGCCTCGCTGATCGTCGTCATTGTCTTTCTGGCGGGCGTGCAGCTGCTGCTGTTGGGAGTGGTCGGCGAATATGTCGGCCGAATTTACGAAGAAGTCAAAGGCCGACCGCACTACGTCGTGGGCAAACTCTTTCGCTCGAAGTGACGGCGCGATGCGCCCTGAGAAGTGCGCGGGCCGAAGGCGGCAGCAGAGCCGGCGAATCATGCGGCGAACATCGTGATTCAAACGATGAATCACGTCCGCGCGGGCTCTTGGCCTACGAGCACCAGGTTGTCCTGGTAATAAACAATGGCCTCGGCCGGATTGAGGTTGAAGATCGCGCGACCGTCGGTTTGCCAGCGACCGCGATCGAGGCGAAACACGGCCGTGGCCGCCCGCAAGTTGCCGACGGCCTCGACTTCTTCCATTCCGCCCCCTTCGATTGCTTCGAAGGCGATGGTCGTGGCCACGAAGGCGCACAACTCGCTGGTTTGCCGATGCCGCGCATAGGTGACGTCGTCGTCGAACTGGCAGTCGGTCCAGCGCAGCCCGCGCGGCTTACCGCTGGCGCTGGCCAACTCAAAGAACTTTGCTTCCAGACGTTCACGTTGCAAGTGAAACGCAGAGCGATAGCGCTGATATTCTGCGCGCTGCCATCGCGCGCGAACCTTGCGCCATAAGACGGCGGTGGTCACAATCACCGCCACTCCGACTACCGCGACGAGCCACCACCACTGCGACAACATACTTCCTCCCGCGCGTCAAGAAACACGCAGCACCACACCCGACGCACTCGATTGATTTTACGCCTGGCGCGGTGGCCAATGCAAGCACGGTAGCAAGTCATTCATAACGACTACAAAGTCGGGCGGTGCCTGGGGTCGGCGCATTCGCCGCCCCCCAGCTTGCGGCGAAGAACGGGGGACTCACTTCGCTCGACCCCAGCCACCCATATACAAAAATGGGACTTTGCAGTCGTCCTAGCAGGTCATTGTAGCGGCGGCAGGAAATGCCCCCTGGATAACGCCTTTCCCGCGCAGTCATTGCGGGAAACGTGTGGAAAACTATTGAACTTTGCCGTCGCGACGTGGATATTTGGCCGGGGCCACGGCGCTCGCGGCAGCCAAGACACCTGGTTGCTGCCGCCGGGAGCCAGCCTGACAAGAATCTCCATCCTTCATGTTCGCCATCCGGGGCCACCATGCATCCCAACAAGCTCGGCCTGATCGTTCCGATCCTGCTCATTACCCTCGGCGCCGGCTGGCTGTTGACCACTGTCGGCGTGGCGCCGGGCATCGATTGGGTGTGGACATTGGGCCTGGCGATCGTCGGAGTCTTGACGTTCGTCATCGGCGGATTCGACAAAGTTACAGTCGTGCTCGGCCCATTCTTTATCATTGCCAGCCTTCTTTCGGTCCTTAGGCAGACAGATCGACTGGTGGTCGACACCGAAGTGCCCGTCCTGGTCATCGTGGCCGGGATACTGCTTCTGGTCGCGCGACTGCCAGTCGTGCCCTTGCCAAAATGGATCACGGCCGACGTGCACCAGCGACCGCCGGACGCAGAAAGGTAACCGGTCGCTTCGTTTCTCGTTTTGCCGGAAGGACGTTCGGTCTTCGCCGTGGCCCGTGTTGGTTCAATTTGTTCCTCTGTCGTAGCACCCCTTGCCATTCACTGTGCACATAGGTCGCTCGCTGGCGGCTATTACGAAGCCGTCGAGATTGCCCAGCGCTGTGGCTGTGATTGCGCGCAGGTCATTACGAACAACCGGCCAACGGGGCATCGTCCAAGGGTCGTCGGCAGCAATAAGGCGGCCACCGCATTTTCCTTGCCCCCCTGTTTTCGGGGCCATATGCTGGGCTCTACGGGCAGCGACTCTTCGCTGCAAGCCAGTCTTATATGCAGACGCTTCGGGCGGATCTAACGTTGTGACGTTAGGCGTCTGGGTCGCCCACGGTTCTTCGAGCAACACCAGAAGGGGTAATCTATGTCCACGAATCGTGCTGACGGGTCTCGCACCAATCACACATGAGGCCAGCCCATGACCACACAGGGGAAGAATCGCCGCATCGCCGGCATCTTACGGCTTTCTCTATTCAGCCTGCTTGCCATCACTTCGCTTGCGACGACACGCACCGTCCGTGCCCAAGCTCTCGTTCCAGGCGATATTGTCATGGCTGCGGGGATTGGCCCATCGGCAAATAACGACGTGGGTTTGGTGATTGTTGATCCCACGACTGGCGATCGCACGGTTCTATCTGATAACACTACGGGGGCAGGACCAAATTTTGCTAGTCCGGAGGGCGTGGCAATCGAGCCTGATGGCGATCTACTCGTTGCGGATCGCAATGGAGGACCAGGAGGGGCCGCGAGTATCTTTCGCGTCGACCCTTTGACCGGCAATCGGTCCATAATTTCATCGAATGGAATCGGAACCGGGCAGAGTCTTGGCGAGCCGTTTGGAATCATCGAAGTCGGCGGCACGATTTTCGTTGCAAATGGAAATGCGGCCGATCTGCTATCCATCGACCCCACAACGGGTAATCGCACATTGTTTTCTGGAGGGGCAGTCGGTACGGGCCACCAATTCTTTTTTCCTGTTGGGATCACAGCTCTGGGGAATAGCCTGTTCGTATCGGACATGTCCAACTTGGCTTTTCAAGTCGATCCTTCGACGGGAAACCGTGTGAATTTTCCCGGCTTAGGACACAACGTCCCTTCAGGCCCAACCGGCATCACCGTTAGTCCATCCGGAGAGATTCTAATTGCAAGCGGGCTGAGCCCGAACGCAGAATCCGTTGCCGGCGTCTACACCATTGATCCTTTAACTCAAATCTATTCGTTAGTATCAGGTGGTTCCGTTGGAACCGGTCCCTTGCCAAGCAATAGCGGTCCTGCTGGCATTGCCACTGAGTCCAATGGAACAATCATTCTTTCCGACAGCGTGTTAAATGCCGTGATGTCGATTGATCCCACTACCGGCAACCGAGCGATACTTTCCGACGCAACTCATGGGGTTGGAGTTTCCTTCTTTTATCCGCAGGGCGTACTCGTGATTCCCAACGTCCCCGAGCCTTCGACGATCATTCTCGCCGCCCTTGGCGGTCTAGTTTTGTTGGCCTGCCGTCGACGGGTCCGCTAGGCAAACGAAAAACCCTTGGGCAGCATGAGCACAACAACTTCTACCCGCACGCGATGGTTCCAGTTTGGCCTGCGTGAATTGCTTTGGCTGGTCCTTGCTACCGCGTCTTTTACGTTTGCAATCCGCGAACACATGGAACTCGTTCAACAGCGAGCAGCGTTCGCTGTTCGTGAGGCCGAATTGAAACAAGACGCCCAAGACCTCAGATTACAAGTACGAGGGGCAGAAGCGGTTAGACAGGAATTAATCACTATTACGGGCCAACTTCTCAAGGAGAAAAACGCGAAAAAGCGAGCAGCTATCGATTCACAAAAAGAGCCAGGGGGTTAGTCATTGGTTTCAATGGATTCAGCACTTTTTGTTATCACCTTTTGCGTTCTATAAACCGGCAGCATGAGTG
>DASXEJ010000070.1 GCA_036490175.1 Pirellulales bacterium
TGTAGCGCGAAGAGGGAGGAGGCCGGCGCACGGCATCATCCTTCACGATGTGCCGAAACATTTGGATCCCATGACGCGCGGCGAGCGCCCGTCCGATTTTCCAGACGACGATGGCGGCGAGGACCCACAGGGGCAAGACCAGCCGTTCAAGGGCGATCAGCACTAGCATGCAGTATACCGTGCTTCCCATATTGCCTTTGGCGTAGGCAACAATGCACGTAGCGCAAACAAAAGGCCGATTCAAGTCTATGGCGATTCGCTCATCCGAGCCGTCCCTGACGCTCCAATGAAACCAAAACTTATTACCCTGCCAGCTTGCTCGATTGGGAAATGAGTTGGTCTGATAGGTGCCCGGAGGGTCGAAGACTATCCAACCTAGAAACACGGCCGTGCCCGTCACCACGACGAACCACGTCCGCAGGCTGAAGCGGAACCAATGTCGGCGGGCGGGAGGGACAATGGACATGGCGACATTCTATCCGTGAGCGGGCCGCAAATGGAGCTGGCGACACCACGTCGGGCAAATCGCACGGATTATTCTTCGCGCATTCGGCCGTATTGTTTTGCCCGCCCCATGCCGTTGCGACCGCTAAAGGCGGACTTTAACGCGCGCCGCTTGTGTGACGTAGAGTTTGCAAACGTTGGCGCAAGAATCACAATTCCAGGTCGTCGCCCATGTCTATCGATACCAAAGAGTCCTATGACGTAACCAAGGTGCTGGACGAATACCGCGGCATCTCTGTCTTCGGCCGCACCATGGCCGACGGCGAGATTGAGTTTAACTCGACCGTGCAATCGCCCTGCAGAAAGTACGTTTTCAAGGCCGATTCGATCCGCGAGATGCGGGTGAAAATCGATATCGCCTTGGATTCCTAGTTTGCAACGCTCGCGGACCATGTTCGAGCGGACTGGCGGCGTCGCAAATACCTTGCGTTAGCAGGACGAGCAATCGTTTCGCGCCACCGACATTCCTCAGGGCGCATCATGCACTCGTTCATCGGACCGGAGTGCAGTGCGCGCCTTCGGCGGAGCATAGGGATGATCGGGCCTGAGGCCGATTTTGGAAATCTCAATTTGTTCGAATCCGAGTTTAAGCGCCGGTGAGTCGGGTTTCAGTCGCAGATCGCCCTGGTCGAAATTGTCGAACAACGGGTCCGTCGACAGGCTGTGCATCTCGACGCCAAACTCTTGCTCGGCTTGCAGGTGCTTGCGCCCCCACGCAGAGTCGGCGAAGCAGTAATACAAATTGTAATCTGCCTGGCATTCTCGCAGCCGTGGCTCGCCCGCTTGCCCATAGCGGCGGTTCTGAATCATCGGTGGACACGTATTGTTTTGGGCAACGACAATATTCCTCTCGATGCGCGATCCGGTCACAGGATTGACTTCGAGGCCTATATATCCGCGCACGACGCGCTCCGGCCGGATCGGGCGCCGGCTGGGCAAAAGATCGGCCACGATGTTGTTGACGATGTGGTTCACCCCCTTGCTGCAGATTCCTTGCCCGATACATCGCGTTCGATAGATGATGTTTCCCTTAATCGTGGTCTCGTGTTGGTCGTCGTCGCAGCGAATGCCGTCGGCCATCCCATCGCTATCGTTATCGTGGATATAGTTGTGCCGTATTTCGTTGTCACGGCCGGTGCCCGAGATGTAAACTCCGTCGCCGTCCCCCATGATCTCCATGATGTGATGAATCTCGTTCCGCTCAACGATGTTCCTGCGGGCGTGCATGTACGGCTCGCGCACTTGCCAGTCGCCTAACTCTTGCTCGGCGATCTCGGACCAGCGGACGGTTCGATCGGCATCAGGCTTCTCCCGATTCCATCCGGCGCGCGTGCTCACTGTGATGGCGCTATAGGGGATATTGTGAATCAGGTTGTTCGCCACCCGGTTTTCGCCGCTCTGCCAAATCATGATCGCGGGCGTCGCCCAATAAATTTCGCCCGTGTGGTGAATCCAGTTGTTACTGACCTCGTTGCCGCGATTCACGTCCTTCGCGCCTGGTCCATACCCTGCCAGTAGAACTCCTACTCCGCCGAGATGCGCGATCTCATTTCCCACGATGTGGTTCTTTTGGCAGGAAAGGTCGAGTCGGATGCCGCTTCCGCTACTGGCGACGAAACGGCACCTTTCGACGACGCATTCTTCCGCACCTCGAAAACGCAGGGCCGCTGTCGGACGATCAAACATTTCCCAATGATGTTGCAACCCCCAACCGGTATCGCCCTGCCATGGGTAGCGCTCTGCATGGCTGAACGTAAGTCCTCGAAAGACCAATCCCGTCGCGGGCCTGTCGATCGCACGATCGTCGTCGATCGTTCCTTCGACGCGCAGTAATTCTGTCAGCATCGGAGCCACGATATTTTCTCCGGGTTGCGCGCCGCGCGGCCAAAGGTATACCTTTCGCTCTGGCAAATTCACCGCCCACTCGCCCGGCTGATCGAGGACTTCCAGTACGTTTTCGACCCAGGCGCTGATTGGGACAAACTTGACCTTGCCAATCGGACGCGAGGCGGCAGCGCTCGTCGTGGCGATCTGCGTTTGTTCGTCAACCGAGGCCAGTGGTAAAATGCTCATTTCGTAATCGGCGGTCGGGATGACGAGGAGTTCGCCCTCTTTTAAATCGGGCCAGTCGTGCAAGGCACCAGCAGGAAACGTGAGCCGGTCCGGAGCGGTGGTCTTGTCGACCGAGTCGACCGGCGCGAAGCCCTCTCCCCTCGCCCTGGGAAGCCGAACGTCGCCGTCATATAGGGTGAACATTCGATCGATTTCAGGCGGAAGATCTGCGACCCACACGTTGCCCTGCGCGGCCGCGGGAAGATTTGCTGGCTCTTCGCGCGGACGTCGCCAGTTTCGCAGGGGAACGCCCGAGGTAAGAATCGGTCGTTCGTTTGGATAAGCCGCGTACGCAATCGTCCCACCCTGTGGTGCAGAGTCGTCACGCGAAAACACTAGCGTCTTCCTCAATCGATAGATGCCGCTTCGAATCAGGATGGTGGAATTGGGCTTGGCGGCGGTTTCTTTTTCTTTGCGCACCGCGTCGCGCGCTCGCGCGATCGTCGCGAAAGGGCCGTCGCTCTCGGCGTCGTTTGGCGCGGCTAAACGCCCCGACCAATCGTCGCGTCCGTTCTCGGCGACATAAAAGTCGGCCGGCACGTTTTCGATCGCCCCTTGAGATGCAACGGGCCGCGGGAAAGCGGCGAGAACCAGAACCACAAGAAGACGCCCTGCAAGTGATCCCACAGCTCCGATCGTCCTGTGCTGCGTGCTATGACGGGCCGGACCCAGCGTCGCTTGAGTACCCCAGAGCTTTTGAGAACGGTCGGTCATTGATGGCTTTAAATCGGGTTTTCAGAGCGGCGAAGAAGCCAGTGTAGACCAAAAATACTAGAGGATCGAACGCCGGCCAACCTGGCAATAGGGGGCTGAATTCGAGCACACCCTTGCCATGCCAGCAAGGCTACTCGCAAGGGGGGTATTGCAGCATCGCGGGTTGCGGTCCCTCTTCGGGTTCGCAATACTCACTTCGTGAAATCGGTAGAGTCGGCTCTTCCTTGTATCAGGATCAGTCACCAGGCGACCGCATCAGGGATTGGCGGATTTATGCGAATGAAGTTGTTCACACAATGGCGACGGGCTAGCAGCAGGCAACGAACCACGAAGAGTGCACGCCCACGCGCGCGGAGCTTGCGATTGGAATCGCTCGAGGATCGCGCCCTTTTGACGGCCAGCACGGCCGCAGGCTTTGCGGCCAGCGATGTCAACCACGACGGTTACGTTAACGTCTTGGACGTCGTGGCAATCGCCCAATACGTCAACGCTCATGGCATGACCGCGATCTCGGGCCACTCTTCTGCGAGCGGAACGAATACCGCGACGCCGGCAGCCATCACGTCGGACTCGTCGGCCGCCATGGATGTTAACGGGGATGGCTTCGTCAACGTGCTGGATATCGTCGACGAACTCGAGACAATCAATTCGGCGGTCCCGGAAGCACAGTACCTGTTGGTGCCCACGGACAGCTCGGATACGCCTCTCACTGGGCCTGTACCTGTTGGAACGACATTTTACGTTGATGTGTATGTGCAAGACTTGCGCGCGGTTAGTTACGCCGGTATCGCTGGGGGCGATGTCGACGTGACGTATGCAGCCCAGGGAGGCGGCACGGCCGGCGCGACACCCACCGGAATTATCACGGCGGGTCCAAGCTACCCAACCCCCACGGGCGCTATACGCGGCGATGCCACCAGCACACCAGGCGTCGTGTTGAACGTGCAGGGGAGCGAAGCGTTGCATCCGTCAGGAATTCCTTTCTACTACGCTGCGTTGGGGAGTAATCCCGTCCTGCTGGATCGCATTCAGATGACTGCCAACACGGCGGGGATCGTGCAATTCCATACGCAATTTTCACTCGGCGAGGTCACGGTTGACGCTGAGGATACCGGGAGCAATGATCCCGCGCAGATTCCCAATAACCAGATTGGGGCCGGCACCGCCTCGGTCACTATTGTCGCTGCACCGCCGAGCTACCTAGTAGGCTCCGTCTATGCGGACGCCAACGGCGACAATGTTCAGGATCACGGCGAAACGGGCATCAGCGGGATAACCGTGCAATTGCTCAACGCCGCGAGCCAGATCGTGGAT
>DASXEJ010000071.1 GCA_036490175.1 Pirellulales bacterium
GCTCGCCACCCTGCGCCGCCGCAGTCTGCGACAAAAGGTTTTTGAACTACGCCTGGCCGGCCCGGGCTCGCGAAAAATACGACAACTACTGGAATACACCGTCACAATGGCGGCGTAAAACTGCAAAAGTCGAACTTAGAAGCACGAAATCAAATGCGCAGCCACCGCACGATGAAGTCTGCATCAACGCTCAGCACATGACCGTCGGGTACTTCGGCCCAAGCCTGGTCGCCAATGGGCTCGGATGCCACCGCTACTCCCCGCGACGTTCGCGATCTGTTGCCCGCCGTCGCCACTATCCTATCAAACGGCCCATTTCGATTCGTCCACCATAAGCTGTGTTTCCAGCGCGAGGCCAACAACACGACTCCATCGGTAAGCAGGAAGTTCAGACGTGTCGGCTCGCTCGGCCCTGTGGACGCGCTGCGAGCATCCAACAGGCGAATCGCGGCGGCCATTTCGGTCGCGACCAGATTCACGTCGCCGCACGGCTGCAGGATCGCTTGACCCGCGCGTCGCAATCGGCTCAAGATCCAAAAAAATACCTGTTCGCTATCGGTGGTCCCGCCCACGTGTTGACGCAGGTCAAAATCTGTCTCGTCGACCAGGACGGGCCGCAGTATGTCATATCCGGTGACCGTTCCGTTGTGCGCGAACATCCATCGTCCGCACGTGAAAGGATGGACATTAGCCGGGCACAGATCTCCTACAGACGCCTGACGAACATGACCCATTACCATGGGCGAAGCAATACGCCCCGCCGCGGCCACGAACTCGGGATCATCCGGCGCCGCCGTAGGTCGTCGAACGGTCCGCGGCTGTTCGCCTTCGTAGTAGCCGATTCCCCAACCATCGCGATGAGTTTCCCCACGCCAGTCTCGGCAGCTCTGCGTTATCAGCGAGTGCGCGCCGTCAACTAACATGCCGACCGCAGCGAGCGGAGTACTAGCAATATGGCCGTACATGCGGCACATCGGGCGCACCTATGGCAGCTTAATCGAAAGTGCAGGGATCCAGTGGCGCCAGCTGAGCAGCGGCAAACGGGAACTGAGGCCGTGCAGCATGAGTCACGCACATAACGAGCCGCACGGCGCAAATTCAAAATATTGGGGACAGCTGAATTATACCGGCACCCCAGCGAACGGCCTAGGTCAGAGCCGACCCGTGGACCAATGGTGCGATACACCTTCCTGTGGCCGTGAGAATTCAACACAAGTATCGATTGCGAACCAAGCCGACGCTAGGAACCGGTGCTCGTGGAAAACATCTCGCCTCGCGCCAGGCAAGCGCACAGCCGCGAGTAGACCTCGTGCAGATTGGACCGATCGATCGCCCCGGTCGATCTCCCGACGGCTTGCAGAATGCGCCGCGCGAGCGGCCCTTCCCGCAAAATTACTCCGAGTGCATGGTCGGTTTCGGCCGTTCGGCCGGCACGATCGGGGACCGATTCGTGAATGTGTTGCCACAGATCCGCCAGTGAAGAAGATGCCCCTTTGACGCCGAATAGTCGCAAGAATTCTGCGTCGCGCATGATCGCTCGCTCGCCGTCGCGGATGGCCGCCTGCAAGACCTCGGCTAGTCGTTCGGCCGGCCACTGTTGTTGCTCGGCAAGCCCAACGAACCGTTCGTCGACGAGTGCTCGTAGCGCGCCGACGGCCAGTCCACACACGGCCAGGTCGGCCGCAGGGCATTCCTGAATGTCGAGAACTCGGATTTCGATCGTATTGCGCTCGAAGCGAGCGATCGCACCGCGAGCGTTGAGCCATTCGTGTTGTAGCACTCCCGCCGGATCGTGTGGCGCGATGTCCGCATACAATCGACCAAGAATGGTCTCCCGGTAATGCACCTCGCTAAACACCGCCTCCGGCACGACGTGGCCCGTGACCGAAGGTATTCGTTTACTGTTTCCCCGATAGACGTCCAGGCGGGTATCCAGAGTGCCAGTCGCCACGCCGTCGACGATCGGACTGCTAGCGGCGATGGCCGGTAAGATCGGCAGTACCACGCGAATGGCAGCGTGTAGCCGCCCGAACTCCTCGTCGTCGGCAAACGGGAGATTCAAATGCACGCTTTGCAAATTCGACCAACCATGTCCGCGGCAGTCGAAGATTTTGTTGAAACCTTCGTAGATCTCATTGCAATCGTGCGGCCAAAGCTTCGTTTCTCGCAGCGGGTCCATCCAGGGGTGCATGCCGCCGGGCAATAGTCGAGCGCCATGGCGCGCTAAAAGTTCGTTGATGCGGCGCACCTGCGCCTGAAATGTACCAGCTAGCGGCACGAGAGACGTGGCCGGATCCGTGGTTTTAAGCTCCACGACGTGCGCCACCAGCTCGTTCGACCAGGAGATATCTCCGGCTTCGATCTCGCCAACGTACTCGTCCCCTCCGGCGGCATCGCGCAGCAACTCGTCCGCGATGGGACAAACGTCGAGCGACGCGGCATCGACGATCATGTACTCCAACTCGACGCCGTAAGCCTGGAATAGTCGCAAACGCAGGGCAGTACTCATGGAATTCTCTTGCCAGCCTTGGTTTCCTCGATGCGCTCGAGAAAAACCTCCATCATGCGGGTGTAAAGCTCGGCCTTGAGAAAGGCGTCTTCCACGCCGGCATCGATATTTGGATTGTCATTGATCTCGATGACGTAGCAATTTCGGCCGCTCTGCTTGATATCGACGCCATACAGGCCGTCGCCAATGAGGTTTGCAGCCCGCAGCGCAGTATTGATCACCTGGCGCGGCGCCTGTTGCACGGGAAAAGTTTCGGTGCGACCATAACGACGCTTGCCCGAGGATTCGTTCTTTATGATCTGCCAGTGGTCTGGAACCATGTGGTACTTGCAGGCGAACAGCGGCTGTCGATCGAAGATGCCTACCCGCCAGTCGTAAATCGTGGGAAGGAACTCCTGCGCGATCAGCAGGTCCGACTTTGCCAAGAACTTGTCCGCACAGTCGTCAAGCATCGCCTGGCTCTCAACCTTGACTACGCCGAGCGAGAAGGCCGCGTCGGGCTGCTTAAGTACGAAAGGAAAGCCCAATTCATTCCCGACCGAATCGATATTGTCCTTGTTGACAATGACGGTACGCGGAATGCGGACCTTGTGCCGGCTGAGCAACTCGGCCAGATATACCTTGTTCGAGCATCGCAAAATAGATTCTGGATCGTCAACTACAACGAGCCCCTCCATGGCCGCGCGCCGCGCAAAGCGGAAAGTATGATGGCTTACGGCCGTGGTCTCGCGAATGAACAAGGCATCGAACTCGGCCAGGCGGGCGTAGTCGTCGCGGCCGATCAAGTCTGTGTGCAAGCCACAAACCTCGCCCGCGCGGACAAAACGCTCGATGGCCTTTTCGTCCGACGGAGGGAGGGGATCCTCAGCACTTACCAAAAGCGCCAGATCGTATTTCTGCGGATGTCGCCGACGAATCGCGGTCCGTCGCCCCGCAAAATGCTCGGTCGCCACGTCCACGACAAACGAACGATGCTGAGACGGAATGCCGTCGACGGGCACAGGGCCAATCTGTCGCAATTGCCATTTGCCATTGCGCGTAAATTGAGCCCGCAATAGCGGCGCCTGAAAAAGATTAAATAGATGTAGGCTTAATCGATCGTAACGCCGTGCTAGATTCCGGCCAAAATAAATGCTTAGCGTGAACTTATCCGATTCGATCGGCGCCAGACTGTCTTGAATCAGGTCGTCCAGATCGTCCGACACGAACCGCACGACCGTCTGCGATTTCATGTCCTGGATCGTCATGATGTTGGGCAGCGGCTTATGTCCGCGCGCCGTAGCCAACAGCGTAACGTAGTAACCCAAACTCTGATAACGATACGACCGGCAGAGGTTGAAGACCTTTGCGTTCCGCAGCTCACCGTATTCCGGCTTGGTGAGATAGCTCTTGGCATCGACTACAGCTACGCCTGGGATGTGGAACGGCCACTCGCTGGCGTTGTTAACGACTATCAGTACCGGCATGACTTCCTTGTTTGCGCACTTTGCGCGGTTCAATAATCAGCAAATTCGCGTCGTAGGTGATAATGCCCAGCAAGATGGCGCAGATCACACGATCGATACTCACGACATACCGATTGCCACCCGAGACAGGATTTGTCTCTAGAGGATCCGCCACCAGCACTTCGCGCGTTTCTTTGTTGTAGCCGCAGAGCACGACGAAATGCCCGGTCGGCTCGCCGCGCACGCTGTCCGGCTCGCACAGCGGGCCATATTCGCGCTCGGTGCGGTGCAAATACGTGGCGCTCAATCCGGTCAGCACGGGCACCGAACGGTTGAGATACTTTCGGATCAGTGCGCCTGTTAGATCTTCAAAGCGGAGTTGCCCGCCGAGTTCCAGAAACTCCAAATAGGCAAGCGTGGCCACGCGCAAAATGGGAGCGGGTTTGCACTCCATCTGCCGGCGCAGATTTTGTGCCAGGTCGATTTGCTCGGACCGAAACCAGGTAGGATCGAACAGCTGCAAGTTGTAGGTGAAGATGGTTGCGTCGTAACCGCGCCGCAACGCATGACATCCCAGCAGTACGTCGAGCGTCCCGCCGCCGGCCACGCGCGGCACCTCGGAGATCACCTGCTCCAAGTCGATCTCATCGCCGTGATAGCGATACACCGAATGAAGACATGTGGGACCGCAGGTGTAGTCATCCGGCTGCGTCAGCATCTCCACGATCAGTTTCGATTCCACTCCGCCTCCCAATAGTCGACCTGATGGGCCAGTCAATCGCCGGTCGCTAGGTGTTAAGCTTCAGCGATTTTACCCATTTCGCCAAAATCGGACGAGAGCAGCCTGGCAGCCCGCTGGGAGCTGCCCGCCGGCCGCAAACACTGCGGGCTGGGATACCGTTAGGAATGCACTAGGCGGCTGATTGCCGCCGGAGACCGTGCATTTCGCAGATCCGCGAGCGAAGTCAGGGGCGAAACCTGAAACGGGCTGGCATGGGGAAATGGGGAGGTGACGGTATCCGTATTGCAGGCCGCCCCTGCGCAAAGTGACGATTACTTCGACGGAGGCTGGCCTGGCAATGTAGTGAAGTAGCCAATCATCATTTCGTCCCAGGTTTGCTCACCCCAACCGACGTTCCGCATCGGGTCCGGGTTACTCAGATTGCTCTCCGAGTTGTCATAGTGGGCCGTACAGAGCAACTCGGTGCCTCGGGGTAGTAGTTTTGGCTCGGCCAGGTCGTAACGCATCTGCCAGTTGAAGTCGTACTTCGGTACGTCGAGCAAGATTTCCTGGCGCCCATCGGGATACCGTGCCTCGTATCGAAACGCCTTGCCACGCATGTGCATGTGAGGGGTCATCGACACCAAGCGAACATCCTCGCCGAACCGATGGTGCGACCTCTCTTGATGATTGTCGGCGCCCGCCGGAATCCGCAGCCTGGTGTTGGCAGCCTCGTCGCCATCGATCCGCTCGCGTACTTCGCTGGGATCGGCAAAGACCAGGCCCACGCAACTACGGTCTTCTTGCGGCATGCCATTGGGAGTGTAATGAATTTGGAATACGACC
This sequence comes from Pirellulales bacterium, assembly GCA_036490175.1. Classification (NCBI taxonomy): domain Bacteria; kingdom Pseudomonadati; phylum Planctomycetota; class Planctomycetia; order Pirellulales; species Pirellulales bacterium. The sequence goes on from DASXEJ010000071.1 coordinate 5,522, forward strand.
TTCGAGCCCGCCGGCACTCGCAGTGCCGCCCCTTCGGGATACTTCGATGGCGGCATGCCTGGCGCGTAACCCACAAGCGCTCCTCCGCCTAACCCCAGGCGCGCGGGCTGCTTGGGCCGCACAAAACCTACAATGATATGATGGACCACGCTCCTGTTGCCCGGCCGTGCTTCGATGGCCTTGATCCATTTATCCTCTTTGAAAAACGGATCTACCAGAAAGTAGCGGTATGGCAATGTTCCCTGGGCGGCCACCTTTACGGGCTTCTCTTGGATGTAAACCACCTTGTCCGGCTCGGGGATCTGCCAGCCTTCGACGAACTTCGGCGACTCGGGCAGGTCCTTGAGATCCCCTTCCGGACAACCATTGTCGACCCAATCGTAGATCAGTTGCCGTTCGACGTCGCCGAGGCGTGCGTCGTTGGCAAACTTGCCGTGCGCGGGGTTGGCAAACCAGGGAGGCATACGTCCTTCCTGAACGACTTCGCGCACCGTCGGAGCCCAACCGACAGCCTCTTCGTAGCTAGTCAGAGGAAACGGCGCGATATCCCCGGCGTGGTGGCAGTTGACACAACGTTCGTTAAGGAGTCGAGATATTTGGTTGCTGTACGTAACGGGTCCTTGCGGCTCGGTTTTGGCCACGCGACCAATTAGGCAGCCACCGGCCTGGGTCACGGGCTGGCTAACGTCGCGGCCTGCCAACAATTCGTCGACGGCTGAAGCCAGGTCGCGCCGTGTCGGGGTGGGGCGTTGAAACCCCACACCGTACTGATCATCGATTCGACCGGCGTAACGAACTACACGGTCGCCGTCCAGAACAAAGACTTGCGGCGTCCGGACGGCACCCAAACCATCGGCCAGCGAATTGCCCACATCCTTCAGAATCGGAAACGTGAGGCTATGCTGGCGGGCAAATGCCCTGATCTCGGTAAGTGTGTCCTGACGGTTGGAATTGATCCCCAGCACCGTCACCCCCTGCGGGCCGTATTCTTGGGCAACATGCTCTAGCCGTCCGGCATAGAGTTTGGCGAGGGGGCACTCGTTGCCGAGAAATGCCAGCACGAGAAGCTTCCGCCCGGCATAGTCGGAAAGCGCGTGGGGCTTGCCATATTGGTCGCGCAAAGAAAACTCGGGAGATTTCTGCCCGACAATGCTCTCCCGACGTTCCGTATCGCCGGCCCACGCCGAATGCGAACCTATTGTGAGCAAGCCTAGGATGAACAGAGCAGGGAACTTGCGCATACCGAATCAACCTCTTATCTGTTCTCTGAGCAACTTGCCCCTCTTAGTGCTGCCTACCCTGGCGGCGATGGGTAATCCTCTCCCACATTACCCCCGCGAACGCAAGCCGGTTTCATCCCGGTTTGGCGGCGCCGGCCATCCATTCTGAGCTACCCCACCGGCTGTGCGAAGTTCCGGCATTTCCGCCCGCTGATAACACGGCTCAACTGGCAAAGATTCGGTCCATATTGGCAGCAATCGTCTGCAATCGATCGTGTCCGCCGCCGGGGATTTCGGCTGTCGCCCAGCCACTGTATTTAATCGTACGCAGGGCTGCCATGACAGCGGGCCAGTCGCAATCACCTTGCAACAGCTCGACGTCGAATCCCTTCCCCAACCCTTCTTCGTTTTGCTTCTTGCGGCTGAACTCCTTGATGTCGAGCTTCATGATGCGCGGGCCAAGGGTCGTGATCCAATGCTCGGGCCAGCCATAGCGGAGCACATTGCCCACGTCAAAATAGGCTCCCACCAAAGGCGAATCGAACTCGTCAATGTAACGTGCCTCTTCCAGCGGGCTGAGCAGAAAATTGTTCCAAACGTTCTCGAGGGCAATCTTGATTCCCAACTCGTTTGCCAATGGGATCGCCTTGCGAATCTCGACCTGCGAGCGCGTGTAAGCATCGGCGTACGAGACTTCCTTATTCACTACCGCCGGCACCAGCAGTACCGTAGTTCCGCCGTACTGCTTCGCATCATGCAGTGCTATCTTTAGCCCTTCCAATCCACGCGCACGAACCGTGGGGTCGGGATCGGATAGAGTGTCGCGCCAGTGGACCGAATCCACCACCCCGTGAATTGGCAAGCCCACTTCATCGCGCGCTCGCAAAACTTCATTCGAGTCGAGCTTACTAGGGCTGTCCATTTCGACGCCGTCAAAGCCTAACTCCTTGAGCAGTTGAAACTTTTCCTTCACGGAATTACCGGCCTGAATCATGCCGTATTTTACAGCCTTCTTCAGCTGCTTTGTCTGAGAATCGGCGGCGGCTGCGACCGTATGCCACATCGGCGCTGCGTTTGCGGCCGCCAATCCGGCGACAGCCGAAATCTTGAGAAAGTCGCGCCGGCCAGGTTGATCGTGGGCCTTCATTCTTGCTCCTCCGTCTGAACCAAATATAGTGGGGCTGGCCGAAATACCCTACAAGCGCGTTGGGCGCGACTGCCAATTATTGGCTGCCTGCCATAATATTCGTCGGTTGGTCGGCCAGCAACCACCGCTCGCGCCGATTCAGTACCTGCTGATGTTGGAGATAATGTTGGTTCCCGCCGACCGTCTATTGCTGACTTGATCCTCTGCCTGCATCCATCAACTAATTAACGTCACCCATGCCGAGTGCACTTCGATGGCAATCCTTCGTACGATCGCAGCCGGCGTATTCTGCGCCTCGATGTTTACGGCAACTGCAAGCGGTGCGGCTGAGGAATCGCTGGCCGGCACCCAGCCGCTCACTGCAACGGGAGATTTCGCCCTGCAAATGGTCAACGGCATCGACACGTTTCTGTTGCGCAAAATCGACGAATCCATCGCGGCCCGGACCACGTATTGGCACCGCGACAGTTCGTCGCCCGAGAAGTACAACGAATCGGTCCAACCGAATCGCGCGCGGCTGGCAAAGATCATTGGCGCCACCGATGCTCGTGTTCCTTTCGAAGGTTTGGAGATCATCGCGACGACGAACCTGCCGACGCTTGTCGGCGGTTCCCAAAAATTCGAAGCCATGCAAATTCGTTGGCCCACGCTGCGCGGCGTTTATGGCGAAGGATTGCTACTGCACCCGACACACGACAATCCCGTAGCAGATGTGATTGTTATTCCTGACGCCGATCAGGCGCCCGAAATGCTCGCTGGCTTGGAATCGGGGGATCGGGCGCTGCCGGCCAAACAACAGATTGCCCGCCGCTTGGCCGAGAGCGGCTGCCGCGTCGTAGTGCCGGTGCTGATCGATCGCGACAACAAGTACTCTGTCGGAGCCGGCGGCGCGCGACCAACGAATCAGCCGCATCGCGAGTTCATCTATCGCCAGGCATATGAGATGGGGCGTCATATTATCGGCTACGAAGTGCAAAAGATGCTAGCGCTGGTCGATTTCTTCGCTGCCGACGCCACTCGCACGAAGCAGAAGCGACCCATCGGCATTTTGGGCTATGCCGAAGGAGGATTGATAGCACTGTACGCTGCAGCGCTCGATACGCGCCTCGAAGCGACCTGCGTCAGCGGCTACTTCGCGCCGCGCGAGCATCTGTGGGAAGAGCCAATCTACCGCAACGTATTTTCGCTGTTGAGCGAATTCGGCGACGCTGAACTGGCCTCGCTCGTGGCGCCGCGAGCCTTGGTGATCGAGGCCGCGCGCGCGCCGGACGTCTCTGGTCCACCCAAGCCAGGTCCCGGTATCAGCGGCGGAGCGGCTCCCGGCAAGCTTACGACGCCCGACGCTAAGATCAAGATTTCCAAGGAAATTGTCCGCGCCGGCAGTCTTGCTGGACTGGCTTGGAAAGTAGCGCAAATCAATAGCGAAGGCGGCTCCGGTCCGCCGGGCGACCTTGAGACGCTCGCTACGTTCCTGAAATACCTGCGCGACGACGCGGCACTCGCCCCCCTCGGCCCCGATCCGATCGTCCATCGTCCGGCCGATCCATTACGGCTGAAGCGGCAATTCGACCAGCTGGTCGACTACACGCAGCATCTGCTGGCCGATTCTGACACCACGCGGCGCGCCTTTTGGGCCCGGGCCGACCGGCAATCGCGCTCGATCGAAAAATGGCAGGAGTCGACCGCCTCCTACCGCAAATACTTTTACGACGAAGTCATCGGCCGCTTCGACGTCAAGAAGTTACCTCTCAACGTTCGCACCCGCCGGGTATTCGACGAGGCGGAGTTTACAGGCTACGAAGTGGTATTGGATGTATTCGCGGACGTATTCGCATATGGCATTCTGCTTGTACCAAAAGACATCCGGTCTGGCGAACGGCGGCCCGTGGTGGTTTGTCAGCATGGGCTGGAGGGTCGCCCGCAATTCGTGGCCGACCCGACGGTGAATGACCACCACTACAACCAATATGCCGTGCAACTCGTCAAACGTGGCTACGTGACCTACGCGCCTCAGAATCCGTACATCTTCGAAGATCGTTTCCGCACGTTGCAACGTAAGGCCAACCCACTTGGTAAAACGCTTTTCTCGATCATCGTGCCGCAGCACGAGCAGACGGTCGATTGGCTGGCATCGCTTGAATTTGTCGATCCCGCGCGGATCGCCTTTTATGGCTTGTCTTACGGCGGCAAGACGGCCATGCGTGTTCCGGCAATCGTCGAGAAGTACTGCCTGTCGATTTGCTCGGCTGATTTCAATGAATGGATCTGGAAAAACGTCTCTGCGCACAGTCCCTATAGCTACTTGCACACGCCTGAGTACGAGATGTTCGAGTTCGACCTGGGAAATACGTTTAACTATTCCGACATGGCGAGCCTGATCGCGCCGCGACCGTTCATGGTCGAACGTGGTCACCGCGATGGTGTTGCGCCCGACGAATGGGTGGCCTACGAGTACGCCAAGGTGCGACAATTATATGCGGACTTAAAAATCCCCGAACGCACGACGATCGAATTCTTCGACGGCCCACATACGATTCACGGCGTGGGAACGTTTGAGTTTCTGGACAAACAGTTAAGGTGGAATCCGCAACGGTGAATGCGAGTATCCAGGCCGGGACAATCATCTCTGTATCGACGACGATTCGTAAAAGGGACCTCTATGAGCACGATCAATGGGATGGGCACGTTGCGCGATGGTTGGAAGCGTTGCCGACGCCACGGCGCAACAGCGATCGTAAAGACGATGTGGCGAGCTTGCTGACCGCACCAACAAGATCAACTCGATCGTTCACAAACTAACTTTTAGACGGATGCGCGCGGTGGGCAATCGCGATGCGATTCCAGGCGTTCATCATGGAAATGATCAGTGTCAAGTCTACAATCTGCTGCTCCGAATAGTGTTGCGTCAACGCGTCGTACACGTTGTCGGGCGCGTGTGTATGCGATATGTCGGTAAGGGCCTCGGCCCAGGCCAATGCGGCATGCTCTGCATCGTCGAAGAATTTGCACTCATACCAGGCCGCTAGGCAATCGAGTCGCTGCTGCGATTCGCCATGCTCGCGGGCCTGGTTCGAGTGCATATTGACGCAATAGACGCACCCATTGATTTGTGAAATCCGCAACTCCACAAGCGTCCGCAACTTGGGGTCGATGCTCGTAATGTGCGTATTGACCGCGGAGAGAGCATCGGCCGCAGGCCGATTTACAACGTAATAGTTGGCACGAGTGCTCATAAGGGATCCTCGAGAGGTCTTACGAAGGGAGTCTGCCACGGTATATCCGTCAGTCACTGTCGTCCAGCAGGCGACATCCATACGCAGCCTGCCTATCTCTCCAAAGTGGCTTTTCTCTGGATGCACGCTTGGCCTCGCCTCCTCGACTCGGTTCCACTTTTGCTAGCACAATTGCCCTTTGCGCGCCCGACGGCATTTGGTATTTCACCCCCGTCGAATCCCCTTTCCAAACCTGGCAGCCGCTGGGCCAACGGTGCGTAACTTCGCACAGTGCGGTCAATGGCTGCGGTGGTTTTGTGCGCGCGGCGTCAACGTTCCCATCTTAAAGACGCGGCTGCGGTGGATTGCCTGGGCGTTTGGCTCACATCGGAAATTCGCGGGAGACTCAAGTCATGAAGCGGATGATGATCCGTCTGTCGGCACTAACGGCCGTACTCTCTCTAGGCACGTTTGCCGTGGTGCAGGCGCAACGCAGCACGCGTCCGACAGAAGCCGAGGTGGCGTCTGACGAGCCCGCGCGGCTGAACGTCGACGAGCGGGCCGTCAAGCCAATGCCGCAGCCGACCGAGTTGTACACGCAGTCGGATCGCTATGCTCCGCTCGACACGCAAACCGCGGCGCCCGCCACCGATCCATTTGCAGCACAGGCCGCGGCGGGCCGCGATATGCCGCTGGCGGATGCTGGCAACTCGATGGTTCCACCGTCCGATTCACAGACTATTCCCACGGCTGCCGAAGCGATGCGCCGCTACGGAGCATCTCGGCAGCAGGCCGAGGGCCGCGCCAATATCCGCTCACTGGGATACGACGAGGCGCCCACCGCCGGCCAATCGCCCGATGATGCCGGTGACGCCAGCGCTGACGAAGGCGCTCCTTTCCCACCTGCGGCGGACCGCAACGAGCCGACCCTCGCTGCACCAAGAAGTCGCGGTGATCAAATGGCCACCCAAACCGATATTACCGAGGCTGATGCAAACTTACCTGCCGAGCCGCCCACGGGTGCGTTGATGCCTGAGACAACGGACAATCAGATTCAAGACGACGCACCGCGAAATTCTCTGCGCGGCGAGCCTCTGGCCGAGGATCGTTATCGACAATCGGCGACGCCGGTCAAATCGCGGGAGCCGGCGCTGTTGCCGGACGAGCCGCTAGACGACCGACAGTCGCTCGCGCCGACGAACAACTTTGCGCCGCCGGTCGATAATAACTTTGCACCGCGCGACAGCGACGCTTTCGCCTCGCCCCGTCAGACGCAAACTGATGCGCCTTCAGAAGGGGCCGGCCGCCCCGGTGGCAAGCATCTTGAAGGGCAGCAGACGCCTCATCTAACTGTTGAAAAAATCGCGCCCCCCGAGATCCAGGTTGGCAAACCGGCAGTATTTGTGCTGAAGGTTCGCAACACCGGCCAGGTTGCCGCGGCCCACGTCGAGGTTCACGATCAGGTTCCCAAGGGAACTCAACTCATGAGCACGACGCCCCGCGCCGCCGAGCCTAATTCAGGCGAGGTCGTGTGGTCGCTCGGCGCGCTCAAGCCGGGTGAGGAAATCAGCGTCGAATTGGAATTGATGCCGGTCGCTGAAGGTGAAGTTGGGAGCGTCGCTACGGTTCACTTCGCGGCCGAATCGTCCGTGCGGACCATGGTCACCAAGCCTGTCCTAATGCTCGACGTAAAGGCGGCCCACGAGGTGTTGCTGGGCGAAGACTTGAAGATGGCGATTAAGCTCACCAATACTGGAACAGGCGCGGCGACGGGCGTGCTAATACGCGAGGCCGTGCCTGATTTGCTGCAACATCCAGCTGGGACAGAGGTGGAGTACGACATCGGCACGCTGAAGCCAGGCGAATCGCGTGAGTTGGACCTGGTAATGCACGCGGTCAAGGCTGGCCGCGTGCAGAATATGCTCAGCGCGATTGGCGAAGGGAGCCTGCGCGTCGATCAACAGGCGGATCTCGAAGTGATCGCTCCGGCCTTGGCGTTGAAAATGGAAGGTCCTGGCCGCCGATATCTCGATCGCCAGGCAACCTATACCGTGAGCGTGTCGAATCCCGGCACCGCGCCAGCCAAGGAAATCTCGCTGATTACGCATTTGCCGGCCGGCCTCAAATTTGTCGAAGCTAACAATGCCGGCCAATACGATCCGCGTACACGCGCCGTGCAATGGTTGTTGGATGAACTGCCTGCGAATGAAACGGGCAGCGTGACGTTGACGACTGTTCCCATTGAGATTGGCGAGCAACTGGTACGCATCGAGAGTACCGCCGAGCGCGGCCTCTCGGCACAGGAGGAAAAGAAAATCCTGGTCGAAGGCGTGGCCGCGATCAACTTCGAAGTAGTCGACGTCGCCGATCCGATCGAAGTGGGGGGCGAAACAGCTTACGAGGTGCGCGTGGTCAACCAGGGCACAAAAACGGCTACCAACGTGCAAGTCGTGGCATTATTGCCCGAAGAGCTCAAACCGATTGGCGGCGAGGGCCCGGCGCGCTACACAATCGATGGCCAGCGAGTGCTATTCGAACCACTTGCACAACTGGCCCCCAAGGCCGACACGACCTATCGCGTCAAAGCCCAGGGACGTGGCCCAGGCGACGTGCGCGTCCGCGTGCAAATTATTACCGAAGAAATTCGCAAGCCCGTCACCAAGGAAGAGAGCACGCGAGTGTACGCGGACGAGTGACCACGTCTGCGACAGACCGGCGCTGACTCGGTGACGCGTTCAAATAGGAACTCGTTATGGCAAATTCAAAGAATGCTGAGACGATCGCCGAGCGCGCGGCCTCCTGCGTTAACGCATGGCTGACACGGAACCGTCAAGAACATCCGGCAGAAAACACGGATCACTTTATCGGCCGCTGCCCCCAGGGCATCGGCATGGTCGGACGGTGACGATGGTGATCCCGACGTCGATCGGCTGGGCGTCCGTGGAAATAGTTCACGAATTGCACGAGTTGCTTGACTGCTTCTTCGTACGCTTCGCGTCCCTTTTCAGCGGTCGCGAGCTTCGCCGCACCCAAAACGCCCGTCTCTGAGTAGCTGCTAGTCCATGAGATGAGCGGAGCCGGACCAGCGGCGAAGAGATCAACCCAATTGAACGGGCTGTTTTCCTCGTTAAAGCTGATCGTGCCGTCGGCAATACGGTCTTTGCGGACGTTGTCGCCATCGAGGTACAAATACATCGACGTCTCGAGTTCGCAGGCGTGCGCGCAGCCACCGGGGAATTTGCTCTGGCGCCAGCGCGGCAGAAACTGCTTGTCAACTGTTAGCAGATTCCACCAGGCGGCCAAGATGCATTCCGCGTCGGTTTCGAGGTTCGTGCGCCGCGCGACCAGATCGAGGTTTGGCATGTTCGAGCCATGCCCGTTGAGGAGCACGATCTTTTTGAATCCGTGGTAGGCGAGCGATTTGGTTATATCGAGCACATGGTGCATGAAGTGCTCGAAATCGTTATTGATCGTGCCGGGAAAATCCATCACGTGTCCGGTGTAGCCATAGGCCACGATCGGAAGCACCAGGATCTTGGCCGGCACCTCTCGGCCCGCCCCCAGTGCAATCTGCGTCGGACAGATCAGGTCGACATCCAGCGGCAAATGCGGCCCGTGCTGCTCGACGGCACCGCACGGCAGGATGCATACTTTGCCCAGATCGACGGCGTCGTTGACCTCGGGCCAGGTCAGTTTCTCGTAGCGATATTCCGTGGCGGCGCGGCTGGTCATTTGATTCCCTGTCGGCTCGAACAACTTGCAGTCACCAAGGCGCCCTGAGTATGCTCGGCATTCGCAAGTGTTTCAACGCGCTTGCGAATACCGACGACGCGCCGCCCCCGCTGAATGACAAATATGAAAATTACCGAAGTCATTACCATTCCACTCTGCGGTGCAACGCACGATCACGGCTGGCCAGGGGGAACCGACCCCAACGTACAGTACAATACGCTGGTCGAACTCCGCACGGATGAGGGCATCGCCGGTCTGGGTAGTTGCTATACCACGCGGGCTCTGGTCGAGGGTTCGCTCGATCTATTGCGGCCCCACCTCATCGGCGAGAGCGGGCTGGAACCGGATCGTGTGGCCGAGAAGCTGCGGCAATCCATGTTCTGGCTCGGCCGCGGAGGTTCGGTTGAGCATACGATTAGCGGTCTGGATATCGCCTTGTGGGACTTATGCGGCAAGGCCCTCGGTCAACCTGTCTCGCGCTTACTCGGTGGGAACTATCGCGATCGAATCAAACCATATGCTTCGATCCTATTCGACGATCCACCGCAGTTGCGCGATAAGCTGCTCGAACAGCGAGCTCGCGGTTTTCGTGCCATCAAAATGGGCTGGCGCCCGTTTGGCCGCGTCAGCCGGCAGATGGACGAAGTGTTGATCAAGACGGCACGCGACGCCGTAGGCAACGACGTCGAGCTAATGGTCGACGCCGGCGGCAGTGAGCAGTTCTGGCCGCACGGCGTGACATGGGCGCGAGAGACGGCGCGCATGCTAGGCGACTACGGCATCGTGTGGTTCGAAGAGGCCTTGCGTCCCGATGACGTGGAGGGTTTTCGCGAGCTGCGCACAACTTCGCCCGTGCTAATTGCCAGTGGCGAAGTGCTCACACGACGGCAGGCTTTCGTGCCCTTCATCACCGGCCGGGCGCTGGACATCATTCAGCCCGACATAACCAAATGCGGCGGTCTGAGCGAGACGCGGCGACTCGGTTGGCTGGCCTACGATCACGGCGTACTACTTGTGCCCCACGGTTGGAACACGGGTGTGGGGGTGGCAGCGGATCTAGCACTAGTGGCGGCGTTGCCGATTGCGCGCTGGGTCGAGTTTCAGGTTGGGGTGCCTTACGTCGAAGAAATCGTTTCACCCCCATTTGCTCTGGATGCTGACGGAATGTTACGCATCCCCACGGGCCCAGGTCTTGGAATTGAATTGAACCGCGAGGCGCTTGATCGCTATGCCGGGACATAATGAATTCCAAGACGTAAATGATGAGTCGAATGGTGGATGCCGCAACCTGCAACGTTTTACTCATCGGTTGGCGCGGAGCGTTCGGCAATTCCATGTTCAGCGACGATCGAAGAATTTAATCTGCTCCTAGCCTGTAAATTTGGTCCGTGCCTCCTTGTCTCTGCGGTAAATCCGCACTGACAATTACAAACCCGGCTTGCTCCAGTTGGCGGTAGTGTCGCATAATGCGGCGGTTCCACCTCATCTTTTCGCACCATCCGCAGGTTCGCGCTTTGAGCCACCCCGACGCATCGCAATCAGCCAGCCCGGTGAAGGGAATCGAAGTCTTCGCCTGGACGATGTACGACTGGGCGAATAGCGCGTACTCCACGTTCCAGATCACGATCTTGATGTTGTACTTGCAGCAGGTCGTGCTGCCGGGCGCGCCGGGCCAAATTGCGTATGGGTATGGTATCGGCATCTCGACGTTGTTCGCGGCTGTGCTCTCGCCCATTCTGGGAGCCGTAGCCGACGCGCATGCCAGCAAACGATTCTGGCTGTGTGTGATGACCTTGGCGGGCGCCCTCGCCAGTGTGGCGATGTACTTTCTGCCCGTGGAAATGTCATGGGCGTTCGTCGGTCTGTTCTTCGTTACCAGTCTGAGCTTCGAGCTGGCGTGGGGACTGTACAATGCGTTCCTGCCTGAGATTGCTGACGAAAAATCGATGAATCGCGTCTCGGCCTACGGCTTTGCAATGGGCTATGTCGGCGGCGGACTGGCCCTGCTAATCGGCGTGCTAGTAGTGCAGTACGGCGATGTGCTGGGACTGCCCTCGAATCTGGCAGGGGATTGCGCCATCGGCCACGAGATCGATTTCGACGTGGCGCTGCCGCCTGGCGATTACTCGGTCACCATCACGGTGGGAGATCTGCGCGAAGCGCACGGCCCCATAGACGTGTCACTAAATGGAAAGCGTGTCGAGACTGTACGCACAACGCGCGGCGAAGTTCTGGCCTATGACTACCCGGTTACCCTCACTGGTGACAAGTTATCGCTGCAACTAACCGGACCCGGGACTATCGAACAAGCCGCTTTGGCCGGCGTTGGCATTTCGGGAGGGCCGTTGTCTAGACCGCTCTTGTTCGACTTCGGCACCGCGGACTCTGCCGCACAGGCAGGCTCGATCTGGGTCACGAGCGAGGACGAGTTCAAAAGTTACAATCGCGCCGCACTGACAGCGAAGAGCAAAGCTATCCCGGAAAAGGATCTACCTGAGGAGATTTCTTTCGGTCTGCGCCCGGTAGAGGGGCAGCCGCTCGAATCGCGCGATGCCGTGATGGTCCCCCGCTTGAAACTAGGACTGCTGATCATGGGGCTTTGGTGGGGCTTGTTTAGCCTGCCTACGTTGTTGATTCTGCGCGATCGTGTCAAGCCCCGCGCGGGGCGCGAATCGCTTGCCGCCACGGCCGCTCGGGCCGTGCGCGAAGTGAGCAAAACCCTCAGCGGGGTGCGTCATTTCCGCGTTTTATTTTTGTTTTTGATCGCCTTTCTGATTTACAACGACGGCGTCGCGACGATCATCACGCAATCCACGGTGTTTGCCAAGGAAGTACTGCATATCGGTGCCGGCGAATTGGTTTTTGTGGTGCTAATGATTCAATTCGTTTCGATGCCGGGCGCACTATTCGTCGGTTGGCTTTCGGGTAAACTTGGCGAGAAGCAGACCCTGATGATGTGCATCGTGGTTTATATTGGTTGGTTGCTGGCCGCGTTTTTCATCAACACGCGCTTGCAATTCTGGATCATGGGGGCCGTCTTGGCGCTGGTAATGGGGGGCATTCAAAGTGTCAGCCGTGCCATCATGGGGCTGATGACTCCGGCCAGTCGAAGCGGCGAGTTCTTTGGCTTCTTTAATTTGTCGAGCAAAGCGACCAGCTTCGCCGGTCCGATCCTATTCAGTTCGATCCTGGCGTGGACCGGCCAGCCGCACCTGGCCATCTTGAGCTTGCTGGTATTCTTCGTCGTGGGCGGCGGACTGGCTTGGTTTGTCAACGTCGCCGAAGGGCATCGCCGGGCCTTGGAAGATACATAGCCACAGGCGTCACCGGACAGGGGCTGTGACGAGCCAATACGCGCCGCTGGTCCGTCTGCGGCCGGCACATTAAACTAGCGTTGTTCGCTGCTGGCTCTTCTGGCAGCACGAAACACCAGTGCCCGGAGAATGATTGCTCATGCTAGGTGCCAAACTCGACGTCGGTCCGTACCTTGATCGCCTGCACGCCGAGATCGACCGCGTCGACCACGCGGAAATCCGCCAGATGGCGGACCTGATTTACGGAGCCTGGCAAGACGGAAAATTCGTCTTTATTTTCGGCAATGGTGGCTCGGGCACTACTGCCTCGCACTTCGCCGAAGACCTCGGCAAGAGCAGCCTGCATGAGCACCATTTGAAAGATGAATCCAAGAAACGACTCAAGGTGCTCAGCTTGACTGACAACCTGGGCTGGATTATGGCCGTCGGCAATGATGTGGGCTACGACCAGATTTTCGTACAGCAATTGATGAACTACGGCAGCAAGGGGGACGTGGTGCTCGCGATCAGCGGATCGGGCAACAGCCCCAATGTGTTGGCCGCGGTCGACTGGGCCAACCGGCACGGACTGAAGACATTTGGGCTAACCGGTTTCGCTGGCGGCAAACTGCGCGGCATGGCACAGGCCGGATTGCAGGTCCCGCTCGACGATATGGGCATGGTCGAGAGCATTCATCTGTGCGTATTTCATTGGGTTCTGAACGACGTCTTTGCCCGCATCAACCACGAAGGTCGCCATTCGGCGGGCAGTGTACCTACTGCCGCCAGCAAATGACGTCGTCCACGGGCCACAACGAATTTTTAGTGCGTACTGCTTTTTAGTGTAGTGCGTTGCCCGTGGATTAGCGCGACCGATTAAACGCGGGCTTTTAAACGATGCCACAGGGTTTGATCTTGCAGGACTGCTTCGGCCGAAGCCACAAAGGCTTGATCACATAGCATCATTCCAACTGGACGGCCGGCTCCATGTTCTTGGGCGTTGAAATTGGTGGAACGAAGTTGCAGCTAGGCGTTGGCGATGGCTCTGGGCCCCCGCTAATCGAATTGGTACGGCTCGACGTAATAGGCGCCGACGGCGCGCAAGGAATTCTAGCGCAAATTCGTACGGCGGCGCGAGCATTGATCGTAAAACACGCCGTCAACCGCGTTGGCTTCGGCTTTGGTGGTCCGATCGACGCTACTGGCTTGCGCACGGTGAAGAGCCACCAGGTCAACGGCTGGGATGATTTCCCTCTGGCCGAGTGGTGTCAACGCGAGTTGGGCCTGCCGGCCGTGCTCGGAAATGACGCCGATCTAGGAGGCCTGGCCGAAGCGCATTACGGAGCCGGCAGGAATTACAACCCGATCTTCTACATCACCGTTGGCACCGGCATCGGCGGTGGCTTTATCGTCGATCGACACGTCTACCGAGGTGGCGGGCACGGCGCGGCCGAACTCGGTCACTTGCGCCCCGGCGTCAAGGCGACGGATCCTCACGACACGCTCGAATCGCATGCTGCTGGGCCTGGCATCGCGGCGACGATGCGCCGGCGGTTGGCGCAATTGCCCTCGACCGACGATCGCAATGCGCGCGATCTGGTGGCCCGCTGTGGAGGAAACTTGGAATTGCTTACGGCCAAGATTGTGGGTGAGGCGGCCTCAGCTGGAAACCAGCTCGCAATGGTAAGCCTGCAAGAATCGCTGCGCGTGCTTGGCTGGGCTATCGCCCAAATGATCACAATTCTTGCGCCAGCGGCCGTGTTGATCGGTGGCGGCGTATCCCTAATGGGAGAAGAGCTGTTCTTCGTTCCCGTGTGCCGTGAGGTCGAGCGCTATGTCTTTCCGCCATTTCGTGGCACCTACCGGATAATGCCGGCGCAGCTCGGCGAAGAAATGGTCGTGCATGGGGCCCTGGCGCTGGCGGCGAACGCGGATAATATAACGCCAAATGTCAAAGGACGAATGACGCACTACTGAGCGAAATCCGAATGGCCAAAAACGGCCGCCGGCAGCGTTACGATCGTTGGCAAATTCGTCGCGGAACATTCGAGAATCCGTAATCAGACTGACCGGACGTGTCAGCAATCGCCGCGGCTTATCGCGCTATCAAAGTGCGCGCTGCTCGTTCCTCGATCGGACTTCCGGCAAAGGATAGTCGATGATGGCCAGCCCCTCCTGCCCTGCCAGCTCGCGCAATCGTCGCCAGCCGCGGGTGACCAAGGTCTCGCGTTCCTTGACGTAAATACGATCAAGTGAGCGCTTGTCAAAGGGCCCCTCGACTACCACAGGCGCGAATTCGTTGTCGACGACAAACTGCGCGAGCGCCGGATTGCAGCGCACATGGCGCTCAGCCGTGGTGTGAAGTGTCTCGGGATCAATCATGCCAATCACGTAGCGAAGGTATAGATCGCTATCGGTGATTTCTTCGACGTCGCCGCCGCACACGTCGCACAGATAGCCTTCTTCGCACTTCGCCATGAAACAACGACCATGATGAATTCGGAATGCCGTACGATCAACGGAATTTGGCAACCAGCGTGACTTATAGCCCTAGGACGTCGCTTATGCCGTACAGACCTGCCGGTTTGCCGACTAGGAATCTGGCGGCGGATAGAGCGCCGTGCGCATAGCAATCTCGGTTCGTCGCGCGCACGGTCAGTTCCAGAGTTTCGCCCAGCAGGCTGAAGATGATCGTATGTTCGCCCGGGTTATCTCCCGTGCGGACCGCGTGATAGCCGATCTCATTATGCGGGCGCTGACCCGGCCGACCGTGGCGACCGTGCTGCTGATTGCTTTGGCCCATCTCGGCGGCAATGATCTCGCCGAATCGAAGCGCCGTGCCGCTGGGGGCATCTTCCTTGAAGCGATGATGCCGTTCGATGATCTCGACGTCGGCTCCGGTGGGATGATCCTTTAGCGCGCCGGCAGCCACGGCCGACAATTTCATGGCCAGATTCACGGCCAGGCTCATGCTAGGAGACCATAAGAGCGGCATCCCGCTGGCCGCCTCTTTGACTTCGCGAAGCTGATCGGCCTCAAGGCCAGTAGTGGCAACCACCAGCGGCACCTTTCGTTCGCAGCATGTCTTGACGATGGCCAACGTTCCGGCCGGACTGGAAAAATCGATGATTACATCGGCCACCCTATCGAGTGTGGCCGACAAGGGAACATCCAGCTTGCCAGCGCCGGCGAGCAGGCCGGCATCTTCGCCCAGCTTCGGGTGACCTGCTCGCTCGATTGCCGCGACGATAGTGAAATTGTGGTCTAAAGCTGCGAGCGCTATCAATCGCTGACCCATCCGACCGGCAGCACCATGGATAGCGAGTTTTGTGGAGGACATGCGTGCGAGGGGGCTGTGGGACTATTTCTTTGGTTGTTGCGAAGTGTCGAGGCGAGGGCGTTGGGTGAGAATGTCTGATGTCGAAGCACAAATGCCGAAAGAAATCCGCATGGCCAAAGCGCTTCGTCTATCGACGTTCGTCATCTCTTATGGGGGCTGCCCTCGCCGCTAACTGTATAACTGAATCGCCTTGACGATCTCGTTGAGGTCGTTGGGCACCGCTACGGCGCGATTGGCGTAGGCCGCGCGTTGCACACCTCGGCTGCCAAGTACTTCGTTGAACTTGTCCTGATCCGTGGTGTGATATGCGACAGTGGCGGTCGGGTCCTTTAGTTGATGGCCGGTTAGGATGCACACTACTCGCTCGGCCGTGCCGATAATTCCCTCGTGCCGCAGCAGCCGCGCGCCGGCGACGCTGGCGGCGCTGGCTGGTTCACACCCCAGTCCCCCGGCGCCAACTTGGGCCTTGGCATCCATGATCTCCTGGTCGGTCACCTCGCGCACTACTCCGTCGCAGGTTTCGAGTGCCCTCAGGCACTTGTTAAGATTCACCGGTCGATTGATCTCGATAGCGCTGGCAATGGTTGAAGCACGTCGCCCCGCATGGTCGAGTTCGCCGTAATAACGCCCGGCCGATTCCAGATTGGGAGATCCACTGTTCCAACGCAGACCGCGCCGCTCGTACAGTTCATACAGCGTATTGGCACCGGCGGCATTGATCACAGCGAGCCGCGGAATGCGATCAATCAGGCCGATTTCGCGCAGCTCGGCGAAGGCCTTGCCGAAGGCACTCGAATTGCCGAGGTTCCCGCCGGGCACCACGATCCAGTCGGGCACTTCCCACCGCAGTGCCTCAAGGACGCGGTACATGATCGTCTTCTGCCCCTCGAGGCGGAACGGATTGACGCTGTTGACCAGGTAGATTCCCAGCTCTTGCGACACTTCCTTGACACGGGCCATCGCATCGTCGAAATCGCCGGCGATCTGCACGGTCAGCGCGCCATAGTCAAGCGCCTGCGAAAGCTTGCCGTACGAGATTTTGCCCGACCCGACAAAGATCACAGCCTTCATCAGCCGAGTGACCGAGCAATAGGCAGCCAGAGAGGCACTCGTGTTGCCGGTCGATGCACAGGCTGCGCGACTGGCGCCGATCGTACGTGCGTGGGTGAAGGCGGCCGACATGCCATTGTCTTTGAAGCTGCCCGAAGGGTTCATGCCCTCATACTGCAGAAACAGACCGTCGGGCTCGACGCCAACAAAACGAGCTACGTTCGGAGCGGGCTGCAGCAGAGTCTGCCCCTCGCCGATCGTGACGATTTGCGAGGGCGGGGCGAACGGCAGCAGCTCGTAGAAACGCCACACCCCGCTGAAGCACAGCCGGTCGTAGCGGCGTGACCATTTCTGCTCGAATTGCGATAGCGACTGGGGGGGACGAGCCCGATCCCAGTCATAGACGACGTCGAGCAGATCGCCGCATACCGCGCACTGGACCCGTACCTCGTCGATTCCATAGGTCGTCCCACAGCGCGGGGAGATGCACTTTTGGAAGGCGAGATCGGTCTTGGCTACCACGCTAATTGCTCGTGCCTCCCGCGATTTGCCGCACCCCACGACGGGGGAACAGCTCAGTCTACGCCGGTACTAGCAGACCATCAAGCTAACCTTGCCACGGTCTACTTGACGTCCATAGCACGAGTGTCCGAATGGGCGGGCCCATGCGGTCGATACGATCGGCCAAATGCGCGGTTTGACAGTCGATTTGGCCCATTTTACAATGGTGAGTCTATGAACTCCTCGCCGGTAGTTCAGGGGGAGTTTTCTGCCGGAGATATCGCGAAATGAAGAAGGTCGAGTCGAAAGTCTATAAAGAACGCCTCTTGGCGCTACGTGCCCGGCTGCGGGGTGAAGTCAACCAACTGGCAAACGCCGCATTAAAGAAGAACCGGCCGGACGGGGCAGGTGATCAATCGACCATGCCCATCCACATGGCGGATCTGGGCAGTGACAATTTCGAGCAGGAATTCACGTTGTCGTTGATGGAGAACGAAGAAGACACTCTTCTGTCCATCGAGTCCGCCTTGGAACGCATTGAGGAAGGGACCTATGGCCAGTGCGAAGAATGCGGCGTGAAAATTCCGAAATTGCGTCTCAACGCCATTCCCTATGCTCCCCTGTGCGTCAAATGCGCTCAGCAGCTTGAACGTCGGTAAGTCGTGAGTGGCATGTTGACCGAGGGCAGTTTCTTGGCCCCCATGAGATTGCGCACTTATTTGCTAGCAGGGGTTTCGGGCGAGACCCACTAGATTGTCGGCGGACCACGGACGAGTCATGGCGGCGACGCTTTCCTACTCGTTGCGATCTTGACGCAATCAAGGCAACGGGCCTAAGGTCATGGCAGGGAATGCCGGAATCTCGATGGTCAGCGTCTCTCCCCCCGACTGACGCACTTTAGTCCCCCTCTGGTAAGGAAACTACCATGACGGCGGTGCCAATTAATCGACATCTGGCGTTCGCGGCCATTGCTATAACGGGTTGCTTAATCGATCTGGCGACGAAGCGCTCGGTTTTTCACTGGCTGGGAATGCCGGACGCCAACCGGTTTAACGTCTGGTGGATTTGGGAGCCGTACTTCGGACTGCAGACCAGCACCAATGAAGGTGCCCTGTTCGGCATGGGGCAAGGCATGGTGTGGCTGTTTGCAGCTGCATCATTCATCGCCATTCTGGCAATTTGTTATTGGCTGTTTGTCATCGGCGCGGCACGGGATTGGTTGCTGACGATCGCATTAGCGACTGTTATGGGGGGCGTGCTAGGCAATTTGCACGACCGACTTGGCCTATGGCCAGTGCCTGATGCCCCCCAATTGCGCATGAATGCCGTCCGAGATTGGATCTTGTTTCAATGGCCTCCCTGGGTTTGGCCGAACTTTAACATTGCGGATAGCCTGCTGGTGTGCGGAGGAGCGCTGCTGGTATGGCACGCACTAACGCAGGCCACCCCCGCCAGCGGGCCCCGAACCGAGGCTGCCGGTCGCCAGGCCTAATGCCGCCCCGACAGCAAATTCCCAGAATTCCCCTGCGGTCGACATTGCTTTCGACCATGTGAAATGGGTATCACATGAGCGGGGAGGATCGGATAGATCGTGCGAATCGCGTTTGTGAATGGGCAGACACAGAAAAAAACACAACTCAGCCGAACTGTCGGGGCAGTTTCAGGCAGGGTCGGATGTTACCGTGTTCTGTTCCCATGTGCGTTGAAAAACTAGCAATCAGGGAGCCACAATTATGAAGCTCTCGCGCACTGTGGAATACGCCATCCAGGCCACACTGCAATTGGCGCAATCCAAAACCGGTGGGCCAGTGCCCTGCAGTCAGTTGGCGGCAACCAGTTCGATGCCTGAGCGGTTCTTGCTGCAAATTCTGCGCAACTTGGTAACGCATGGCATTCTGACGTCGACGCGGGGCGTTGTCGGCGGTTATATGTTGCACCGCCGGCCCGAGGCAGTTTCGCTCTTGGACCTGATCGAGGCGATCGAAGGCCCTCTTGTGGGCAGTGTGCCCTCGAGCCCTGCCCTTTCCGAGCAGACGCTCGCCAAGCTACAAGACGCATTGAATGACGTGGCCGCAGCCGAGCGTGCCGAACTGAGCCGCATCACACTGGCGGACCTGTTGCCCCCCGCTGCGGAACGAGAACCTGCGCCCGCTCCATCGGTCCTGGCAAGAAAAGCTCAATAACTTGCTGACGGCGACAGGTTCATGTTTTTGCGCGTCTCGCCCAAGTCATTGCGCGCCATCGCTGCGACAACCCACAGGCGTTGACGATGCGTGGCGTCGAGTTCCATGGAAATCGCGTGCCCTTTCTCTCGTCGTGGCGAGTGCCGATCGCATGATTTCGTCCTGGTAGACGTCGCCGGATACCGGCAGCGCAGGGGCTTTTGACAAGGCGCGACGCCAAACCTAGAATTCAGCCGTTCCAGTGTCCCGTCGGTGTGGCCCGCCCCATGACCGACAGAGGGGGCGGTAGCTCAGTTGGGAGAGCGCTGCGTTCGCAATGCAGAGGTCGAGGGTTCGACTCCCTTCCGCTCCATTCTTGCAGCCCGTTGACAATTGTTGTCAGCGGGCTGTTTTCGTTGACAGGGATTACACTTACATCGTCGGTAGACGCCACGTGCTGCGAAGCTGCCTCAACCGCCTCTTTGACACTGTTTGCCACCGTTACGCAGGCAGGGACAATAGTCGTGGCAAGCACGGTGACAAGCGCGCTTTCGTCACTAGCCGCAGACGTGTGCGGCTTCACTTCGAGTGACGGCAGAGTAGCCAGCGCGGCCACCACGTCTAACTGCTTGGGATCGGTGTAGACGTTCATCGTCAGGCCGATATCGCTATGCCTAGCTGCGGCTTGAGCCACTCGCGGTGCCACGCCCCCTTTGCTTAGGTTCGTGACGAACGTGTGCCGAAGAGCATGGATATCGATCGTCCGCCCACGTTCATCGCGCTTGTCGATCTTCGTCTTGCCGGTCTGCGGATCTTTGTACGCCCTAGCCAGGCCGGCTGCGACCAGGTCGCGGTCGAGGATTCGTAACAGGCCGGCAGGGACCGTGAATAGCGGGGTGCTAGCCGCGGTCAAACCATGCTGGCGCATGTCGTCGACCCATAGTCGTAGATCAGCAACAAGGTCGCCACGCAGTGGAATCACATTGCCTTCGCGGTTCTTTTCGTCGCCGGGGTTCAGATTCAAGAGGGCTGCGCCTAGATCGACTTGCCCAAGGGTAATCGACGTTAGCTCGCCCTTACGTAGTCCCGTCAGGAGCAAGGTTTTGTAGATCAATGTGCGCTCCCAACCGATCCGTTCCAATCGGTCGCGGGATGCCTCTGAGAGCTTTGCTGCTTGCTCGCCTTTGTGCTTACCGCGACGTACGGTCAAAGCATCATGGAGCGGCCTTGCTCGGGCTATTTCTAGCAACCTAGACAATTCGACCTCTGTCATGGCGCGTCGTTTTCGTCGCTGGTCAAGACGGGCGTCCGCAACTGCAACGGCAGCGAATGGATTCAAGGTCAACCGCCGTACCGTGGGCTTCATGCACCAATTGCAGAACCCAAGCATAGCTTGCCGGAATTCGTTACGGTTTCCCGCAGACATGCCCTCCCCTGCCCTGACGTCTAACCACGCCTCGAACGCGACGGCATCAAGATCGACAAGTCGCGCAAACTTGCAATCGCTCGCGATCCGGTTTAGACGCGCGGTCGTTGTTTTGATTCGCCCGGCATGCCGTCCCTTGGCCGTCTGCGATTTCGAGTAGGCATCAAAATGTCTTGCAATGCTGACCTTCTGATGATCGATAACGGCATCCTCTGCTGGCGTGTGAATACCGGCCCGAACATTTTCAACACGCTTGGTGAGATTGCCTAGGACCTGCCTCGCCATTGCCGCATCTCGGCAGCCAGTAGGTACTTCGCGGACATTCCCGGTGGCGTCGCGGTACTGTGCCGTGTAAGTGTTCGCACGCAACAGCACGCGATCGAGGCCGTCGTTACCTTTTATTACCGGAGCAGCGCGAAGCTTGCCTTTGCTATCGCGCCAACGCGCCACGCGCTTCTCGTCCCGCAGTTCCACAACAGCCCCAGTCGGAAGCGGTTTGCTATAGCTTTTTCGTCGAACGTTTCCCACGAAATAAACCCTTTGTGCTTTGGCGGACGAGCACAAGGCCGAAGTAGTCGGCTAGCTTGTCCGCAATGTCGAGGCGTAGAGAAGTATCACCACGTGCAAAACGAATCAGACTAGCACGGGATATGCCAGTCTGATTCGCAATTTGCAGCAGTGGAATTCCGCTTTCGCAGATAGTTTGTCGTAACAGGTCCGACATCTGTGATGAGCGCGTCATGTGCTTTTTATCACACGTAGCGCACCTGAAGTCAAGCTTGCGACTACCGAACAGGTGCGCAGCCCTTCGCGATCCAGGTATCAATTTCTGCCGATCGCCAACGGTTCATGGCCCCGACCTTGACAGGTGCGGGAAGTTTTCCGCCGTCCGTGAGCCGGTAGATTTGGCGAGGGGAAACCTGTAGCTTCGTTGAAAGATCGCCCACAGTGAGCAGTACACCTTCCGCGGCTATCATTGAAATGTCCTTTTCTGTCGCATTGATGCGACGTTTCCCAGTTATAGTTTGCGCGATCGCTTTAGGCGGGCGCGAGAAGATCAACCAACTCGTCGGCGCCGCCGAACTGGCACAGCAACGTTCAACAGCGAGCAATCGGAGACCCTCACCTAGCCCCTTCGATGGCGGGGATTCTCGTCGGCCATACCACATCAAGTTTGTCCCAGTTGTCTAAGTCCAACGACGCAGCTGGTACAGGGTTGGCCCGTAGCTCCTGCCTGGCCGCCGAACGCGCGCTCTTGGACCTGAGGCCGGCATCAGCCATGCGTTGGTCGACAATGTTCATACTTGTACGCCACCAAAGATGAACGCCAGGATTGTAAGTGTTGCGCACGACCCATGAACGTTCATCCGTATACGCAATGGCCCGTAAGGCTTCCGGATTAAATTTTGGCGCCCGCTGACTAACCAATGATCTTATCGCCATTCAAAGGCTTCCTTTCGTTCAGTGCGTTGCCGCGCTTCCAGCTTTCGAAGCAATTCACAAATGCCTCGGTATTCAGCTAGCTGTTGATTGACTTGCGCAATGCGATCGGACACTTCGGCGCTGCGGCGTTCTTTAGCTCGCATTGAAGCCAGTTCGTTTTCCAGGTCTTGGATGCTGCATTCAACGCGGGAACTGCCGAGCATACGCAAAACGCGATTGTTGCTGCTGATAACTGTATATTCTTTGTCTTTCATGTGATCCTTTCTTGCCACACGCGCACAGGCGGCAACGCTGCCGCCCGGCGCACATGGAAAATGCTTCAGATGGTGTATCCACATTCGCGGGCTTGCGCCAGCCAGATCGAACCCCGTCCGTTGATGTCATCTAGCGGTTCTGGCCGCCAGCGATAGGGTTGTGGCGGGCAATATGCGCCGCCACTGATCGCATGCACAGATTCCCTGACGGCAGTTTCATTTTGGCAAGCCGCCTCCAATGCGATTAAACATCGGTGGATATCCCGAAGTGACTCTTCGTACTTGGTACGCAGGCCGTATTTTTCCACCAAACGGCGGCCTGCATCATATTCAGCCTTCGTGACGATTTGGGATTGCAGTTCAACCGCCTTTCGAAATACGCGCAGCTGGTGCTCAAGGGTCTTTATCTTCTGGTCATTGGATTCCGGCATCTGCGTAAATGTGTTGTCGGCCAGCAAAGCGGCAACCTCGCTGTCGACGAACGTCGTTGCTTGACGCTGAACCGCATAGGCCCCTTGCAAATCGCTTTGAACTTTATCAGCTTGCTGATTTAGGTCTTGAAGCTTTTGCCATGCCGCAGCGTAACCTTCGTCATCATGCAAGGACGCATGCGGACGAAGGCCGAGCCAATCGGCCAAAGTCCTAACCATGCTCTGCACGCCGCCAGCGGTAGGCTGGCTTGTTGCGTGCTCCGTAGTTGTCTCTGTCGTTTTCTTAGTTGGCATATGTCTGCCCCCTTTTGCGCCAGTTTCAATTGCCGTGCGTGAATTAGCGCAGGTCCACGCAACGGCCCCATTTGGGAAATCAGTCATCACTTTCTAAAAGTCGCAGCCGACAGGCCGCAGTTTCCATTTGTGGCGAGGCCATTCGTATCCCCACTTCGGTACGCTGATAGGCTGGAAAAGCGCAGATCGACAATTCAAAAATGTCCGCGTCGTGAATCTCTCGAATGCGCTCGCCGTCCATCAATCGCCAGGAATCGCCTTTTCGCGGGACTCTGAAGCCAAACGAGCAGCCAGTTACATCCCCGCGACGGATGCTTTCGATGGCATCGCGGCCCGCCTGCGTGTCCGGAGGCGAAAGGTCAAAAAACAGTCCCTTTGAATCTTCGCGCAGACGCAACGTTCCTGCCGACAGCCGACCAAGCACCAAGTCGTTGTTGTGGTTCCAAAGCGCGCGAACGTCGACGCCGCCGGCTAGGCTCTGTTTGAAAGCCCCGGGACGGATTATCTCTTTAAAGCCGCCCAAGTCGCTGCTGTAGCTGTTAAAGACGGCCGCGTAACCTGCAATGCGCGTAACTGCGTTTGGTTCAACCGCGGCCGCCGAAAGTGTTCCAGAATTGTGCAAAATCATTTGTCCCCTCAGGTGTTAGGTAAAGTTCGGCGCGCACTGCGGCGCCGATTGGTTCTGGCGTAAACTGCCCCTTGTGATTGGCCCCGTGCCACCTTTTGGCAATGGGCCATTTTTGCGCGACCGACGATTGGTTAGCAACCGTGACGCGCACGAGTAGAAGCCAGCTCAACTGGTCCTCAGACGCGCTGGAAGCGCCCTACGCGCACGTCGCGAGAAACGTTTCTTCCAGCCAGGCCGGTCTTGGCCGGATACCGATCCATACGTTTGCGCGAGTTTTTGTATCGTAGGGTGTCTCGGTAATAGGAATGTTTTCCTTCACGTGTTTTTTGTCTGCTGCGCTTTGCCTCGTGGTGGTAACTGTCCCGACGGCCGAGCGTAGATGCACGGCGAACTGACCGTCATCAAGGTCCAGTGCATCTTCGCGCGTTGACTTCCATCGTTGATAAAGCTTATGCAAAGCAGGCTTCTGAACCGCATATTCTCCAAGCTCGCAACATTCCCCGACAAACGCTTTAATCGGTGACGACGCTGAACGAAAGTCGTCACATAACTCTTTGCTCGATTCAGGCAGCGTGAATTTGCCTGCCTCGTACAAACGCTTCAGCCCTTCCAGTGCCCATCGCAAGATTGCAGGGTATTCCGGTACCAGTGCTTCGGCTAAGTCGATCCGTTCTTTGTCGCAGTATGATTCGGTCAGTTTCAAAGGGATCAGCCGCGCATTCAATGCGCCCGAGTTGTCCGGGAGTGGGACAAAATCATTCGATTGCATAATGATGCGCGTGCCCTTCAGACAATAACCCACGTTCTTTTGATACTTGCGATTGATGGTTATCGAATCGCCGCCCGTCCAGGCTTTCAGATTTGCGACGATTGCAGCGGTCTGTCGCGGAAGGGTAACTTCGGGAACAATCGCCAAGCGCTTGCCAAGCGCCTGTTCAAGGCCGAAATCTTTCACCAGGTCCTCTAGTCCAGGGCTACAGATCGCCGGTTGGCCGCCAAGCAAGTTTTTGAGCACGCCTGTAATCGTCCCTTTGCCCGACCGTGGTGGTCCGACGAGCATGAAGAACTTCTGCAAGTCGTAGCCTCGCCACAAGCAATAGCCGAAGATTTGTTGCAGGCATAGGCACCAATTCTCGTCTTGCTTAAGCGTGCCGAGAAACCTGTGCCATTCGACCGGCGCGGGGCCATTTGGTTGAAAATCAAAGTTTGCCGCGTGCTCGAAAAACAGCTTTGGCGTTTTGGGCATGAAATAGTCCGTGCGACCTTCGATGTAGCGGCGCACATTTAGAAAGCCGTTTTTGAAAACAAGTACGTCGTCCGGGCGCCAGTCGTGTGGCTGTAGCCAGAACGGCGCTTGCACCGTTTTCGAAATTTCGCATGCGCACAAACTTTGCATCGCCTTGAACACGTCAGTGACTAGTTCGCGGGTAACCTTGGATGGCGTCACTCCCCGTTGTTTTGCCACTTGATCGAATACTTCTTGAACCGTCTGACGAATCCAGGGGTCGAGTTCACCAGGCTTAACAACTTCCCAGCCCTCAACCAAGTCGTAGCGGTATGTTTGACCGCAAAAATACGCGAGCGTCTGTTCTCCTTTGTCTGTTGCCCACTTCTTCAGGTGGATTTTTGCAAGGATCAGCGGATCATTAAACGCCCGACCTTCAAGGCTTTCCCCAAGCAACTCACGGACAATCGTTTCGGCGCTCTCCCCTGCCGGTTCGCCAAACACACGTTGCCATTTGGTCTTTTGCGTCACCCAACCGTTCATTTGGCCGTTAGCCCGATCGCCGTCGCCGTGCCTTGTAACTTCGACAACCAGTCGCCCGTCACAGTTCCGCCGCAGATTAATCGGCCGGTTAGCTACGGCTTGGGGTATGTCCTGTGCTTCACCTAACGCGGCGAGGGCTTCCGTAAAGGCCGTTGCGTTGGAAAATTGGTAGCCGCCCGCTTTGGGTAGCTCGGCACCGCCTGCGTATCGTGCTGCGGTTTCCAGGCTACACGGTGCATTAAAAAGACAGCTCGTCCAGTCGTCATGCGACCATGTGTTGGCTTCGCGCACTCGGTTGCCGAAGCGCACCACTTTCCAACCGCCCCCCTCCAAGGGGAATGCGAAGCAATTGATCGCTGTCGACCCAGATGAATCAGTCTTGAACACGCCTCTGTGTTTCGCGGGGTCGAATACTTTGGCAAAAGCCAGCGTATGCGTGTGCAGGCAGTGGTGTTCAGGCACCCATTCAGCGGAATAGCCGCTGTTGGCTAGCTCTTCAATTGTCGCGTGGTGTGTTTGATCGAGTGAGACTGGTTGCTGCGACCTGCAAACCCGGTCAAAGGCGTCTAGCTCGCCCTCGGGTAGGTTCGCAATTGCGACCCGTGCGCGCTGCTGGATCGGGATATGGTTTCGCCAGTCGGACGGCAGATCGGCTAGTTTGAGCGTCCGTGCAGACGGCTTGATTAGCTCTAGTCCGTTGGTGCCGGTTTGCTTCTCGTGCCATATCCACATATTGCCGCCACAGACGTCGACACGTGCAGTGAAGTCAAAACCGCAGTCGCTGCCCATCATGCTGAGGATGGCGCGGCCAAGCGCGGCATGCTCGCTATGATTGGCGGTCGGGATGTCGTCGAGCAGAACGTAGAGATGCAAACCCTTTCCACTTGTGCTGCGGCGGACTTCCACGTAGTCAAGGTCGCGTGCTTTGGCCGTCACTTCCGCTAAGCTTTCCGGAGAAAGGCCGGCCGCGTGGCCTGCCACAGCGTCGAAGTCAAAACCGACGAATTTGCTCACGCGGTCGACGTACTGCCAGCCGGTCATGCCGATGGCCTGGCAGTGCTGTGCTAAATTGAACCGCAGATCGTAATCGGTCCAGCTCGGCTCGGTGGCAGCGTTCTTTGGTATCCGCAGGTGGTGCCATGTCTCGACGCCATCGGTATAGGTGTTTCGACGCCCCTCGACGGCTGTGCCGGGCTGGACGTTAACCTGCGTTTCCATCTGCGGCGTCCAGCGCTCCCGTAGGTCCTGCCCGGGAAATTCGCATTGCGTTAGGTGAGTGCCAATTGCCTCTGAGACCTTCATGTTGTGCTCCGACGACTAACTGGTAGATGTGAACGAAACGCGTTGCCCCTTCGAGACGATCGTTGCCCCGCGCAGAATTGCCCTTCCGATGCGGGCAGAGAGCCCGTCGTCCCTTCGTCACGCCGCCGTCATGCCAATGGTCACGCAAGGGTGACGAAAGGAAGTAACGGCGGTGCAATGACTTAGAGGGGGAAGAAAATGCCGCCGTCAACCCTGGCAAGGGTAAAACGACAACAGACAACGACATACATACCGGCCTGTTAGCAACTGGCAGTTATATGTGTTGGTTAGAAACTAAGTCTGTTAAAGGGTTGACACCCTTGACATGAAGTTAAAAGGCTCTGTAAATGCCCTTAAAATAAGCATTTACGACGTCAACCCACGGGCCCCGTATTGTTGGCGAAAGTTCGACGGACCATGACGTCAGATTGCGTCACTAGGCACGACGGCTGACGGCAACGGTACGCCCCGGAACTTTGGCTTGGGGATGCCACTCGCGCCGTCTTGTCGACTTCCCGCCGGCAATTTGGTGGGTTGTTGATTCTTACTAGCCGTTGCCTTTGAACCAGTATTGCCGGCTCTGGCCATTTTGCCTGTCCGAGAGGTATTACCGCTGCCCGCCATATAAGATATGCGCCCTTTTCCGATTTTCACGGACGTCAAAGCGGATTTTTCTAAAGATGTTTGCGATCTGCCATTGACTGACCGTTTGCTTGATTTCGGCGTTTGCTTGGCTGCCGGCCTTTTTTGGGACGCAGTCGTCATTTGGCAGTAGTTTCTAAGTCGCGCGACGGCATAACTGTCGTTTTCTGCTAAATAGCGTTCAATATCGGGTGCGAGCTTCTTAATGTGATCTCGAAGGGTGCTTTCTGGCATGTTCAGATGCGCAGCGGTCTCCGTCCAACAACCTTTTTTCAAGAAATGGTCGATGGCCACGGCGACGTTGTCACGAGCAAGAAGCTGAGCCGCCTCAGTGACTTTTTGCGAAAGCCACCAACGTTTCTCGCGATAATCTGTGCTGGTGTCGACAAACAGATCGGCATTTTTTTCGGAACAATAGTCAATTCTCGAACCCTGTTCCCAGGGCTTGCAACCGTTGTAATCGTCCTTGACGGTCGGAGACATGTCATCGGGACGTATGTCCGATGCTGGTCTGGGTTCGTTCCCGTCTTTCAGAGCCTCTATACGCTTCTGGCACGTACGTACGTCCGGCCTGTTTGGAGGTCGCAAAAAGTTAAAGAAGTCATACACAGAACGTTCAACGGCACGGCGTAGATAACGCCAAACGTGCGCGCCATCATTCATCGTCTCTGCGATTACGGTGCCAGCGGCTACGGTAAGCGGTAATAATGAATGGGACACCAGAGCGCCGAATAGCTCAGGCTTTTTTTTTAGCGGGATTTTGGCTGCTTCTTTGACCCACCCCTTTAGGCGCGGCATTACAGCCAGGATCAAACCGTTCCGGTCACCAGCGGCGTGCAGCGCAGCAAAACGTTCCTCCGACGTGTCGACGTTTGCGCAATGTTTCAGGATGTCAAATTCGACGAGCAAATCACCGACCGTCCTCGACGGAATAACATCGGTTCCGCTACCGGACAGGTTAGAGAAGAAGCGCCAAAGCGGTTCAAGCCAGTCGCCTTCAACACGCTTGACCGTCAAACACGCCGATGGAATCTCCCGCAATGCCACACGAATCAATGCGGCTTCGGACGGGGAGAGCTGTGCGCATTCATCCTGGATCGCTTTAAGGTGCAGCTGCGTAAGACTTCCGCGCCACCACGGGTTTGTACGCGCTAAAGCTTCGTGAATTGCTTCGATTTCAAGCGCGGTGAGGCCGTGCGAACCTTTCTGCACATTCGCGGTATGGTCCTGCAGATGGGGCGTCGGCCCTCCCTCAAGTTGTGTCACGCGACTGCGAATAAACCGTCGTTTTTTTCGTTGAGCAAGTGATGGCATTTTGCGCAATTATCGGGTTCTTGCCATGTCTCCCCTGCGCAAATATCGACCCCGCCCTTCATCTCCTTCAAAAAAGCGCAGAGCGGCCAATCCTTTTGCCCAACACGGGCGAGAATCATGGCAATCCGATCCGGCAGCCGCGATTCAAGCGGTTCTGCCAAAAAACTCGCCGTAGTCGGGGATGTCTTTCCCCATTATCAAAACGTGCGCACCCTGCCGGATCGGCGTGCCCCTAGCTGCGAACGCATGCATCGGGGGGTAGGCGGGGTGAACTCTCTACACCACGACACCCGGGACCGTTTGGCCCCAAATGCGAATTTATTCGCAGGTTTTCACATAGGGGGCATGCCGACCAGGACCCGGCGTGCTCGCTGCCGATGGCCAGCGCATTCAATCGACCACTGGGTACAAAATATACCTGCCGGTTCGTGGTCGCCCGTGAAGCGATCTATCGGTCACGGCCTGACCAGCGTTCTGCTACTGAAGGTACAGGAGAGCTTTCGTGTGGGATTCGCGCAGCCATTTTCAATGAACAGCCTAGCGATTGCCGCGCGCGACCCGTCTAAGGCCAACACGTGCGTTCGATCAGGTAATCTGCACAAGTTATTCCTTGCCTTCAGACCGTCGACTCGCTATAACCTTGCAGATACGTAAGCGGGCCTCATGCGGCGAGCGGGCGGTTCTCTATTCGCCGTTCGGGCAGGATTCACAAATGCGACATTCGCAGTCTGTGGCGATGCGCGCATTCCTGCATTGGGTGCCCGATTGGGCCCTCTTTGCAGGAGAGATTCGTGCTCATCAGACCAACGAGTTGGTTCCGCTCCCTGGAAACGGCCGGCTATCGGCGCAAGGGGCGTCGGCCGATCGGTACGAAGCGGCTGCGGCTTGAAGAGCTAGAGTCGCGACTGCTGATGACGGTCGACACGTCTCTGGGCGCCATCCCGGCTCCCACACAAGTCACGCTCGATTCGTCTGCGCGTTTCCGGATCACCGATAGCGTGGCCCAGCAGGTTTTCACTGTGCAGACAGTGAACGATCCACAGAACGGCCTGGAAGCCGTGCTGCAGATGTCGCCAACCGCCCCGACCACTTTGCAGACGCTCTACGAATTCGATGTCGTTCTGAATGTCGACGGTCAGGACACGGCCACCTACGACGTCCAGGTCGTGCTGCCCGGCGCGCAGATGGTCTCGGATTTGGCAACCGAACATACGCAGGAAGCGCAGTCGGTCATCGCTGACGTGGATGCCCCAGTCGGCGCAACCGTGGACTCGCAAGGTGACGTCACCGAACACCCGATGATGGTCGCGACCGTGCTCCATTTCGGCCAGAGCTTAAGCGATATTCCCAGTCCACTGGCGATGCCGCCCGTCGCCGTGACCGACGTCGGCACAAAGCTCGACGTGCTGTCGAGCATGGCCACACAAACCGACGCTGACGTCCAGGACCGTCTGAACGTCTATGCCGGCATAGACCAGGTTGCCAGCGACCTGGCTGCAGATCCATCACAGGACGAAGCACATCAACTGGGAGCGACGCTGTATACGCTGGCCGATCAAATCCAGGCAGACATGGCCAGCTCCGACACCACGCTCGCCGCCGCAGCCAAGCAGGCGTACGACGCGGCCGTCTCGCAAAGCGATTCGTATTTTAGCGTGTGGTCGGGCAAGGACATCAACTCAGACGTCTTTCAGCAAACGGTCGATCAGCAAGACCAGTATTCGGCGTTCTATGAATCGGGACAGGTGCAGCTCATCAATCAGTTTGCCGTCAATCTAGGCAGGCCAGCGCTCGTCACTGTCTCGGTGCCGCAAGATTATCTCGGCATGATGGCGACCAGCAACACCGCCTCGGCGTTGATCACCACCAGTGGGCCAGCCGCTGACACGTACGTTGATTTGCCATCGGGTACGATGGCTCACAACAGTGACACGACTCTGGACGTCTCCAAAGCCACTGGACTCCAGCAGGACTCATTGATTCGCTTTAATCTCGCTTCGATGGGTATTACATCGCAGCAAGTCGACAGCGCGACCCTAACTCTCAACGGAACGTCCGTCAGTTCGGTCGCGCCGTGGCTGGACGCGCGGGCCGTTCCAAATACCAGTTGGGTGTCGACTGTCACCGGTACTACGGTCAACGGCGACAATTCATTCGTCGCATCGGGAAATTCCGTGTCGACGTTCCAGGCTCAAACAGGAACCAACACGGTTGACGTGACCGAGGCAGTTCGTGAGGCAGTGCGCGTGGGAGACGCTGATTTCAGTGGGGACGTGGATAATGCGAAGACGGAATTCGACGCTTTTCAAGAATTGCTCCAGAACCCGTCGGCCTACAACGCCCAGTATGGGTCGCTGACCACGATCACTAATGATATCCTCTATCGCAACGACGCCAATTTTGATGGCGCGGTCACTTCGGCAGACGTCGGGCCGTTTCTCGCGCTGCATGGCGAACTACAGGGCGACCTGAATTTCGATCATGTTGTCAATGGTCTCGAAATCAATACGATTGCCGGAAACTGGTTGGCCACAGGACGGACCTACGAAAATGGTGACGCCAACCTGGACGGCGTCGTCAACGGGGTGGATTTGAATATGGTTGCCGGAAAATATATGGCCACCTGCACTGGCAATGCCGTTGCTCCGCAGCTCACGTTACGAATATCCGCCGAAAGCGGCTCGACAGGCACCGCAACGTTCTCCTCGACTAACGATGCAACATCCGCCAACTGGCCCAGTCTATCCGTAACGCAGCTCGCCGACCTAGCAATCACAGGTTTCACAACCGACGCCAACAACAATTTCAATGTCAGCTATGTCGTAAAGCCAAGTCCGACGGGAGATTCGGTCGACCCGTTCTCAATCGCTGTCTACCGGTCAACAGATGGTACAGCTGATGACCAAGTGATGACCAGCTTTTCGGTGAGCGACCCGAGTCTCTTGACGCCTGGGCCCCACACGGCAAAGTTCGCACCCGATTCGTCATACGACGCGAATGACACCACTGACGACTATTATCTACGAGCCGTGCTCGACGATGGCCATCAAATAGCAGAGTCAAACGAGTCAAACAACGAGATGCTATTCCAAGGCGGCGCTTTCATCACGCCCGCCGGCACGATTCACGTGCAAGGAACCGATGCCGTCAATAATATCACCGTGCGCTGGGCAGGAGATGCGAACTTCGACGGGATAGTGAACGGACTTGATTTCAGCACTTGGGCGACGCATACCGGGCCGTGGGGGGGTGATCTAAACAATGACGGTATAGCCAACGGACTCGACGACAATCTGATTGCGGAAAATGACCCGACGCCTCATACAATTCAGATTCTCGACGACGGGGTTCTTTACTCCTTCGCCCTGAGCAGCACGACCGGCATCGCCGCACGCTTGCATGGAGGCAACGACAACCTCACGACGACCCAGACACTTTCCGTACCGGTCCTCGCCCTCGGCGGGACCGGGAATGATGTGCTTCAAGGTGGAGCGGCCGATGATGCACTGTACGGCGGCGACGGCAACGACACGCTTCAAGGCGGGGATGGTGACGATGTTCTCGAAGGGGATGCAGGTACTGATTCCCTTCAGGGCGCGGTCGGCAATGACACGTATACATACGCTGGGACAAGTGACCAAGGGGTCGAAACCATCTCTGATCCGTCCGGCTCAAATACGCTCGACTTCTCGAAGCTGGATTTAGGGCTCGGCGTGGTTGTCGACCTCAGTACGAATAATGCACAGCAGGTTATTCTCGCAAGCGACGGACGCCAGTTGACTCTCAGCAATCTTGAATCATCGATCCAGAATGTTGTCGGCACGCAATACGACGATACATTGACCGCCAATCCGTCAGGTAGTCAGCTTGATGGCCAGGACGGTAACGACACCCTTAACGGCGGTTCCGGCAATGACAGTCTGATGGGTGGGCCTGGAGACGATCGCTTGAATGGCGGTAATGGCGATGACACTTTGATTGGCGGCGGCGGCGCTGACATACTTGAGGGCGGCAATGGCAATGATACGTATCCGGCTTCGTCAGAAGACTACAATCAGCCCGACGAAATTTACGATCCCGGCCAGGACGCTGGTTTCACTGGGCCTGATGGTCAAATAAACCACGCGCCGCAAATCAACTACGTAAGCCCGCAATTTGGCTCGGTCGGGACGACACTGACGTTCCAGGTGTCTGCATCCGACCCGGACGCCGGCCAGCAATTGACTTACTTTCTCGACGGCGACGTGCCAGATGGAGCAACCATCGATCCGACGACCGGAGTCTTTTCGTGGACTCCGACGATGCAGGAGACGCACGCGTACAATATGACGATTGGGGTCGCCGACGATGGCTCCGCACCGCTCGATTCGACCGAGCAAGTCTCTGTGACGGCCTTCAATGGGGTCGAGGTTCCGCATGACCTAATCTATCAGCCCGCCATTTATCAGCTCACTTGGGAGGAGGCTTCGCCAGTCGCTAGTTACATTCTTCAAGAACGTACTCTCCCTGGAGATTGGCATACCGTCGAGACGTCACCCTCAACCCTTAGCAATCTAGATCTTTCACCGGTCGGTCCGGTTGTTGAGGAATTACGCGTCGCAGCCGTATCGTTGTCCGGACAGCCTTCGGCATTTTCAGACCCAATTACAGTGACAGTTGGTGGCGGCCTGGCGGGAACGCCGTACCTGACGTTAACGCAGAGCAATGCCGTACATATCACTGGGAATGCTGGCAATGGCAACTACTATCAAGAGCGTGGATGGAATCAATGGTACATAGAGCGCCGTGACAGTCCTTCCTCACCATGGCATGTGATTGCGCAGTTGCCTGTCACGACATCCTCTTACACTGACACCAACGTAAATAGCGGAACTTTGTACGAGTATCGGCTCGGCGTTCAACTCGACCCAACAGGCGCTCCGTATTACGGTCTACCTGCTCCCATCCTTACACCTCTTTATAACAATATTGGCTACACCTACTCCCTCGAGATGGAAGCTGGCGCACATAACGAGTATGACGGCCCGGCGGGCTTGGTCATTCCTCTGGACACTGGATATGAGGAGGGCAACCGTAACGCGTTGGGAGACCCTGTGCCGAACCTGAGTCCAAACGCTGGTGGCAACTACGATCTTAATCTAAGCGCTGGTCCTGCAACCAGCAGTGCGACACTTTATGTCGTCGGCATACCATCATTATCTGGCAATCAGACATCAGGCCGCATCACGTTCACATTTAGCGACAACATACGGCTATTTAATACCTCGGCCCAGTACGCGTTAGCCACGTATCCTGGATTTCAGGCTCTTGCTAGCGGTCAACAAATATTTAGCGGTACGACCTACTGGTTTAACTTCTTTTCCGGCCTTACCATCTCAATTGAAGGAGTGTCCGCGAGCGTAAGCCCCGGCGATACGTCATTATCCGCTACATTTGTACAGGATATTTCGTCCTATACAGCAACTACTGACACGTTGCACCTAACGGTCGCAAGCGCTGCCCTGAACGTGGTTCGTCCTGACGGCACGCAAATGCCGGATTCTGATGCGAAGATCAATGCGATCGGCGTGCCGCTCAACAATGATGACGACAATCAAGACGGAATTCCGGATTTAGACGAGACTAATATCTCCGGCGGTGATCCGGACCTTGTTCAGTTGAACATTGGCTCCATTCTCCCTGTTCCATCGGGTTCGTGGCCCCCGGGCTTCGTTCTGGAGTTTCCCGAGGACAAAATTCACGTGTGGAAGGATCGCGCCAAGACGACTCCCATTGAGTCGGACGTCACATTGCTCGACGGGTCGGCAGCGCAGACAGTATACGTCGAGGGCGTTGAAACTAGCGATCCACTTCTCTATGCGTTCTCTCAAGACGATCCAGGCGTTCAAATAAAGCTTGTCGCGCTCAGCACGGACGACGATCGACCGGACTCACGTGTCGTCCTCGACAAGATCAATGTGATCGTGATGAGCGTGGACTTGAATATAGATTCTGACAATAACGATTCGTTCGGGCCACCTGACAACTCGAACTGGGAGAACACGCTTGAGAACAACCCCTACGGGCTGGGCAAGATGATCATGGTGGATTCCTCCACCACGCCTGTCACTCCCGTAGTCTTGACTTTGCCGGCTGGCCTCGATCCCAATGATGCCACAACCGATGTCGAATTTGACTGGACACCAGGTAACAACCCCGCGGGATCGATCTCGCTCTGGGACACGAATGCGTCTGATGCCAGCCGGAATGCGGCGGCTGTCGACCAACCCGGCGGCAACCGCATTTATCCCAACACCCAATACTCGCTTAAGGACCTGAATTATAATGCGCAGACCGGCCAGATATTGGTCTACGCGGACGGGGACGTCAAAAGCACGATCGTCGACACCCTGGCGGGGATCGTCCAATCGGGTCGTCCCACCGCATCACTGACGGCGAAAGTGATCGTCAATGGGAACGAGGTGGGCTCCGACTCAGTCCAGTACATTGTTACCGACCGCAATTCGTTCCTCTATCAACTGGCGACGCAACAAGCCGTTCGTGACGCGATGGCGTCGCAAGGCGTGTACACAAATACTACGGACTTGAAGGACTATGGGTTGAAGCTGCTCAGTGTAGAGGATCTGGAAGACCTTGACGTACCTGCCGCCATCGCGACTCTACTTGGACCTAGCGCTGACAACGGTGTGGACGGCTTTACGGCCGCAATATATCGAGACTATACCGCTGGTGAGAATCGGTACATTTTGGCATTCGCCGGTACCGACGACGATATCTGGAGAAATGAGTGGAATGATTGGACTACTAACGTCTTACAACCGTTCGGATTTGCTGGGCCGGAATACAAAGCGGCCATGCAAATTGGTGATGCGCTTGGGCGCGTCCCGGCCTTCCAAGGCCAAAGCTTGATAGTGACCGGACATTCACTCGGCGGCGGATTGGCCAGCGCAGCCGCAGTCGTAGGAGGATTCCGGGCGGACACGTTCAATGCCGCTGGTTTGGCTATTAGCACGCTATACCAGTTTGACGTTAATAAAGATCCGATAACTAATAATCTCACTGGCGCGATTCTCGAATTATATCCAGGATCTATCGCTCGGTATAATAATGCGGCATCGACGATCAATGCCTATTACGTCGATTGGGATTTACTTAGCGATATCCAGGATGGAACAAGTCTCCCCGATGCGATTGGTACTCGAATCAAGCGCGATGGTGCATTTGATGAGGGCATCGCAGTAACTGCAGCGGGGGCGATCATAATTGGGCAGCCCTGGGCAATCCCAGCTGGGTTTGCGGTTAAGGCTGTTATCGAAGCCAAGGCTCATAGCATGACGAGTGTGCTTTATGGCCTCCTGGTCAGGGAAAACGGCTTCGGTGGATTCATCGTAGACGCATTGGGATACAGCTATTTTTCGTCAGACTTAAATCCTTAGGGAACATGATAGCGTGGACAATTCAATGGCCTTTACAAGCAGATGGTTGTTTTCTTTCCTAATTGTCGCGTTCGGCGGCTGCCAGCAGGTGGTAAACGTGCTGCCCACATCATCGTGGCATCAGAAATTCGGCTGGAAGGCAAAAGATTACTTCGACGATCCGAAAGTGGTCGCCTTATGCGATGCAATCGAGGCGAATGACCTTGCGGAGATTGATCGGCTAGTCGCCGCCGGCGCGGACGTGAACGCCCAAGGCAAAGGGAAGATGACGCCGCTCTTGTGGGCCTTTCCCGGCAATCACTTAGAACGTTTCAAGCGATTATTGGAGCATGGAGCGAATCCGAACGTCATCGTGGAGAGCGATTTTGGCACGCGCGGGCAGATCTTGTCAGGCACGTCCATAACCCATATGGCGACGGAGACCACGTTTCCCGGCTATTTCGATGCGGTCTTCGCTCATGGCGGCGATCCGAATCTTGAGCAGAAGACAAAAGCATTGGGGCGAGGCGACACGCCGATTTTCACGGTTGTTATGTCGCCTGTTCCCAATAAGAAAGAGAAGATCCAATTCTTGCTCGAAAAAGGGGCGGACATCAACCATTTAGACGGCAGCGGCGAAACAGCAATGATGCACGCCGTTGGGTTTAGTCAATTTGACCTTGTGCTGATGCTGCTGGAGGCAGGTGCTGACCACATGGTTTACAACAAGCGTGGCAGCGCCAGGTTGACGCATATGATACTTGTCTGGAAAACACACACAGATGACGTAGCTAGCTGGACGCCGCAACTCAGAGCGGACTACGATGCCGTCGTTCGGTGGCTCGAAGCTCACGGAGAGTCCTTTTCGGAAGCACAAAAGGACCTGGACAGGTGGAGCACCTGGTCGAGAGATACCGGTGAGTATAAACGCAAGATGGCCGCCGAGATTGCCGCACGCAAAGCTCGCGAGGCCGAAGAGCGAGAGAAACGGGAAAGTACCGTCGACAAAGCGGATCAGTGAACCATCGGTATGAATGTACTGGCGCCGAGCCAAGAACGATGGAGCCGCAGAGTTGAGCGCAAACAAAAAAGCTCCGCTCGCGTGCAAACGTGGGCGGGGCCATTTAATGAAGTGGGTGAATTGTCGGTCTGGCAGCGCGATCTCGCCGGCGTTGTGCTGCCTGACGGGCGCCTCAAGCTGCTAGCTATCGACGGCATGGCGTATAGTGTCGATGTCAAACGGCGGCACGTCGATCAGTTGATCCGTCTGTCGGTTGCTGGACCAGCCGTCGCGCCATTCCGGCCCGTAACCAAACAGCAGACTATCGGCGTTCGCCGTGTGCTGAATCTGGTCCGGAGTATCCTGGTTGAAAGCCAGCGTCTCGCCCGCTTCT